>NZ_MKTM01000005.1:0-203961 GCF_001898245.1 Flavobacterium sp. 40-81 | reverse complement strand
TTGAGTTTAATGATGAAAACACCTAATTTTATACATGAAAAAACCAGCCAGGTAAGCCTGACTGGTTAATATATTTTTATTCTAAAATCTGTCAACCTATTTTAGGACGACTCAATAACCATAGAAAAGAGTTTTAGGGCAGTTGGTGCACGATTATTTTTTTAACAGGAAAAAACAAAACGTTTTTCGTCACTATTTTATATGGTATTCGTCACAAAGCATTGATTTTAAAAGGATTTTTGTGTTTTTGAAAATAGTTTTGCAGCATTAACCTTAAAAACATTTTATGAAAAAAATTTCAAAATTATTGCTTGTTTTAGCCGTAGGACTTATGGCTTCCTGCCAAACAGAGGATGTAACTTCTGTACAAAATGATGAACTTTCCGGGACACAGGAAAAAACCGGAAGCCGTTACATGAGTTATGGCGATGTGGTGACAATAAACTACAATCTTACCCGTAAATTTCTTACGGCGGAATCCAATGGGGATGCTACAATCAATAAACTATGGAACACCACAGCACCGTGGCTGAACGATGTTTGGATGCCCTGGGCAAAATTTAAAATTGTAAACCCGAATAATGTGAATTCTACAGCCGAAGTAAAAACCGGGGATGAAGTTGCATTCCGATCTTTGCAGAATAATATGTATTTAGTAGCAGAATCAGTAGATGATGATGTGAATGTAAACAGAACGGCTATAGGACCATGGGAGAAATGGAGAGTATATCCGCCGAGTAATGTAACCACAGGAAAATCGGTTTTCTACAGTTCGGTTGGTTACCTGGCTTCGGTATCGCTTTTATCGGTTTGGGATAAATATTTGCGTCCGGATGCTGCTAATAATGCTAAAGCAGGTGCCGGTTTTGACCCGACGGTTAGTGTATTGGCAAATGCCAACTGTTTTACACTATCGAAACAATAATTGAAAAAGGCTGTCAAACGACAGCCTTTTTTTATTCTTTTCCTCCATCCAGCTGTTCCTGCCAGTCTTTTAGTTCCTGCCATTTTCCTTCATAGGCCATACGTGCCTGACGCGGCCAGGTAGCAGGATTGTGAATAACGAAACGTTCGCCGGCTTTGTGTAAGATTTCATTGCACCGGTCTACCGATATTTCAGAAAGTGCCTTCCAGGAAAATATGCCGGAAGTGTTGAATAATTCTTCTATTTTCGGACCAATGCCTTCAATTATTTTTAAGTCGTTTTCCACTATTTTTCTTCCGAAAACAGTAGCGGCCACAGTACCGTCAAAAGGTACTATAGCAGCGGCAAAGCCCATGGACGAACCGGTTCCTTTTGCTTTTAAAGCTTCCAGTTCGGCGGAAAGATTTACGGATTTTGTGCGGCATTTGTCTAATTCATGCTGTAATTGCTTAGTGTTATCGTTTTTTGAAGCGCTCACTTTTCCAAGTAAATAGCCTAATAATGCGCAGATTAAGCCTACTAAAATCGGGATGATTATACAAGGTGTATTCATAGTTTATAAATATTAGGTTAGTTAATTTTTACAACAGTTCGTCTGTTTTTTGCCTGTCCTTCTTTAGTGGCATTATCCATTAAAGGATCATCCGGGCCTTTTGAGGTACTGTTTATTTTTTCGGCAGCAATGCCGTTATTCACCAGATAGCTTTTGGCAAAATCGGCGCGTTTTTGTCCCAGATGGATATTGGTTTCCCTGTTGCCGATATTGTCGGTATAACCCACCACATCGAGTTTGGCATTTTCCACATGATCAATATAGTGGAGCATGTCGGCTACTTTCTGACGGTCTTCTGCCGTTAAATCAATCTGGGTTTGCCCGGTATTGAAATAAAGCGTTAACGGGCTGGCGTTGATTTTCTCTTTTAAAGCCTTCCAGTCTGCTGCCGGAGTGGCGGTTGCTGCAGCCTGTTCCAGAACGGTAAAAGCAACCGGGCCGAATAAAGTGTCGTTCGTGATGCTTAAATCGTCTTTTACTTCACCGTTTATTTCAATTTTGGCCGATGAAATGCCCTGGGCAACAAAATAATTCTTCACATCATTTGCGCGGGCGAAACCTAAATTAGGGAACATGGAGTTATTGACTTCGTCTTTTGTGGCAAAACCGGTAATTTTAAGGGTATTTCCACCCTTGTCAAAGAGTGTTTTGAGGGACGTGATCCCTAAGTTGATCGAGTCGTTTACCGGAAGTAATTTTTTAAAATCATTCTTTAAAAAGTTGAAATTGCTTTGGGTGGTAAAGTCTATTCCGTTGCCTTTTAATAAAAATGGAGATGTAGGAGGCAGATTGTCCTGAACTGTTGCAACGTCTTTTTTACAACACGCCCGGTCACAATTCATACAGCAAAGTCTGTGATATAAGAAACAACCGATAATTATGGTTGCCAGTATACCGAGAAGATAGGTGGCTTTTTTTGACATATCGATTAAATTTGAATGTTTAAATCAAATTTAACAAAAAATACCTATTATGTTTTAAATAAAAGTTAAAAAGATAATTTTTTAATTATTTTAATCCTTTGAGATTGAATATTTTTTATTTGTTCAGCAGCCATATATTGGCATTTAAAACGCCTGCAAAAGTAACCCAGGCTAAATAGGGCAATAATAAATAACCGGCAATTTTATTGATTTTCTTAAACTGTATATAGGTTTCGTAGATCATCAGCCATAATAAGATCAGTTCTACCATAGCCAGAAGGATGTTGTGCAACCCAAAAAACAGGTACGACCATAAAGCATTCAGCGCGAGTTGGATCGCAAAAAAGATCAAAGCTTTTTTAACGGCTTCTTTTTCAAAATCAATCCGGTTCCATACTAAACCGGCTGCAATGCCCATCATAATATATAAGGTTGACCATACCGGAGGAAATAACCAGTTGGGCGGATTGAAAGAAGGTTTTACCAAAGTAGGATACCATGTTTCAATACTGGCGCGGGTAACAATGCCGGAGAAATAACCGATAACCAGACAGGTAACAACAACCATTAAGATGCGGGTGATTTTTTTCATGATGCAGATTTTGAGCTTCAAAAATAAGCTAATTCTGTCGAATTTTTCCAATTAAAGAATATCTCAAAAAAAGTATCTTTGCCTAAATTTTTGATTTATGTTTTTAGAAAAGGATTTTGTTTATCACGCTGCGTTGACAACAATTGATAGTGGAAATTTTGAGTGGAGTGCACCCAGTAATATTGCTTTAGTGAAATATTGGGGGAAAAAGGACAACCAGATTCCGGCCAATCCCTCAATAAGTCTGACCCTTAACAATTGTAAGACCATAACCAAACTGGCTTTTGCAGCAAAAGAAGACAAAACAGCTTTTTCTTTTGACTTGCTGTTTGAAGGAGCGGTAAAAGAAGCTTTTAAACCGAAAATCCAGAAATTTTTTGAGCGTATCGAACCGTATTGTCCGTATCTGAAAAACTTCCATTTCACAATAGATACCTTAAATACATTTCCGCACAGTTCCGGTATTGCTTCTTCCGCATCGGGAATGGCCGCTTTGGCGATGAACATTATGAGCCTTGAAAAAGCCTTGAATCCGGAAATGAACGACGATTATTTTTACCGGAAAGCCTCTTTCCTGGCGCGATTGGGTTCCGGAAGTGCCTGCAGAAGCGTAAAGGGAAGTGTTGTGGTATGGGGAGAACAAAAAGATATTTCCGAAAGCTCCGATTTATACGGAGTGACTTTTCCTTCGGAAATTCACGACCATTTTAAAAATTACCAGGACACGATTCTTTTGGTGGACAAAGGCGAGAAACAGGTTTCCAGTACGGTAGGACATGATCTAATGTTCGGGCATCCGTATGCCGAAAGACGCTTTGAGCAGGCGCATACCAATCTGTCGTTAATGAAAACCATCCTGGAAAACGGCGATGTGGCAGAATTTATTAAAATTGTGGAAAGCGAAGCATTGACGCTGCATGCGATGATGATGACTTCGATGCCGTATTATATACTGATGAAACCCAATACGCTGGAAATTATTAACAGCATCTGGAAATTCAGGAATGCTACCGGTATTCCGGTTTGTTTTACGTTAGATGCCGGTGCAAATGTACACGTGCTTTACCCTCAGAATGTAAAGGAAAAGGTGTTGGAATTTATTACCAAAGAATTAATTGGCTATTGTGAAAACAGTCAGTACATTTGTGACGAAATTGGAACGGGATCCGAAAGGATAAAATAAACCATTTTAATAAAACTTTTTCAGTACCTTTATACTAATATTTCATTGTATAGCGTTACTAAAAGCAGGAAACAGAACTATGAAAGGACCACTTTTTTACTCAAAAATTTTACTCTTCGGAGAATACGGGATCATTAAAGACTCTAAAGGCTTATCTATTCCTTATAATTTTTACAACGGAGCTTTAAAAGTTGCTGAAAACCCAACGGAAGAATCTGAAAAATCCAATGCAAGTCTGAAACGTTTTGCATCTTATCTGGATGATCTTCAGGAAGAATATCCGGAATTGGTGACCTTTAATATAGCGGCTTTAAATGCCGATGTGGAACGCGGTATGTACTTTGATTCCAGTATCCCGCAGGGATACGGAGTAGGAAGCAGCGGTGCTTTGGTAGCGGCGATTTACGATAAATATGCCCATAATAAGATAACGGTTCTGGAAAACCTGACCCGTGAGAAACTATTGCAGTTAAAAAATATCTTTGCCCAGATGGAATCGTTTTTCCATGGCAAAAGCTCCGGTTTGGATCCTTTAAACAGTTATTTGAGCCTGCCGATTTTAATTAACTCAAAAGACAATATCGAACCAACGGGAATTCCGTCGCAAAGTACGCAGGGCAAAGGTGCTGTGTTTCTGATTGACTCCGGAATTGTAGGCGAAACCGCCCCGATGGTGAATATCTTTATGGAAAACCTGAAAGATCAGGGATTCCGAAAAATGCTGAAAACACAATTTGTAAAATATACCGATGCCTGTGTGGAAAACTTCCTGCATGGCGATATGAAATCCTTGTTTTCGAACACCAAAAAACTTTCAAAAGTGGTGTTGAATAACTTTAAACCGATGATTCCGGAGCAATTCCACCAGGTATGGCAAAAAGGAATCGATACCAACGATTACTACCTTAAACTGTGTGGTTCCGGCGGTGGCGGTTATATTTTAGGATTTACACAAAATCTGGAAAAAGCTAAAGAATCCTTAAAAGATTATAAACTAGAAGTGGTTTACCAATTCTAATTCGTAACTTTTTTGCGTTATTTGGAAGACGTTCCGAATATCGAGAACTTTAACTGCTAGCCTATAATGCTTACCCGTAAATCCAAATTGACTTTAATGAAAATCCTCAGTTTGTTTTCTGTGGTACGCGGTTATAATATTCCTGTAATAGTTTTAGCACAATATTTATCGTCAATTTTTATACTCGCACCCGAAGAACGGGCGCTGGACATTATATTGGACTGGCGGCTGTTTATCATCGTGTTCGTGTCGACGTTAAGCATTGCTTCCGGTTACATCATCAATAATTTTTATGATGCCCAGAAAGATTTAATCAACCGTCCCAACAAATCCATGCTGGACCGTCTGGTAAGCCAGAAAACCAAACTAAAGGTTTATTTCGGACTTAATTTCCTGGCAACAGCTTTGGCTTATATTGTTTCCTGGCGTGCTGCATTTTTCTTTGCAACCTATATTTTCCTGATCTGGTTTTATTCCCACAAGCTTAAAAAATATCCAATAATCGGGAACCTTACGGCAGCATTACTGGCCGTATTGCCGTTTTTCGGAATACTCCTGTATTTTAAAAACTTCTACCATGTGATCTTCGCCCATGCCGGCTTTTTGTTTTTACTGATGCTGATCCGGGAAATGATCAAAGACCTTGAAAATATCAAAGGCGATGTCGCTTCGAACTACCAGACAATACCGGTTCGTTTCGGAGAAAAAATATCCAAACAGATCATTACCGTATTAACGATAGCCACAATTTTACCGGTTTTTATCCTGGTTGAAAAATATGATGTGGGTTATATGGACATCTATTTTTATGTCGCACTAATCATCCTGATGTACTTTATCCGGCTGTTATGGAAATCGGAAACACAGCGCCAGTACATCCAGCTGCACAATATTTTAAAATCACTTATTGTGGCAGGAGTGTTCTGTATTGTGCTGATTGATCCTACCGTTTTGGTCAATGGAAAGAAACTGCTTTCCTGCCTGTAAACCCTATTTCCATCTTTAAAACATACTTTTTCAGTACACAACGAGATAAATACTATCTTTGCAAAAATTTTTTAGCGAAATGAATAACGGAAAAGGAAATAATAAAAGAGGTACTTCATCGGGAAAACCAAGTTTCGGGCCTAAAAAGGCTAAGCCATCGGGAGGTTCTTCTTTTAAGAAAGATGATAAGAAAGGTGGTTTTTCAAAACCAAAACCTTCTTTTGACAGAAAACCAAAGGCACCTAAAGCTCCAAAAACACCAGGTAATCCGGACGAAATACGTTTAAATAAATACATCTCTAATTCCGGAGTTTGCTCCCGTCGTGATGCGGATATTTATATCCAGTCCGGAAACGTAAAAGTTAACGGTGAAGTGATCACAGAAATGGGATACAAAGTGAAACTGAATGATGTGGTGAATTTTGACGGAACGGTAATCACTCCTGAGAAAAAAGAATACATCCTGTTGAATAAGCCAAAAGGATTTACAACAGCCGGCGACGGTGATGTAAACACCAGCAATGTACTGGATTTGGTGCGTAATGCTACAAGAGCAAGATTGCAGGCAGTAGGGCGTATGGATAAAACAACCACCGGTTTGTTATTGTTTACCAATGATACCGACATGGTTCGTAAATTCACGATCCCGAACCAGCGTTCTTCAAAAGTATACCAGATATCGTTAGATAAAAACCTGAAATACGAAGACCTGGAAAAAGTGGCAGGCGGACTGACAATAGAAAATCACCGTGTTTTTGTAGAAGAGATCTCCTATATTGAAGAACAGCCAAAGAGTGAAATCGGGTTAAAAATGAAAACATCCAACGTAAAAGTAGTGCGTTCTATCTTCGAACATTTGGGATATGATGTTTTAAAAGTGGACCGTGTTGTTTTTGCAGGATTAACGAAAAAGAACCTGCCAAGAGGAAACTGGCGTTTCTTAACAGAACAAGAAATTATCAATTTAAAGAATATATAATGATAAATCCTGAAGCGCGCTTCGGGATTTTTTTACACCTTTTATGACATCTGAAACATTACAATCGATTGCTTTTCGCTGGTTTGAAGCTTTTAATACCAAGCAGCTTGACAAATTGTTATCCTTATATGACGAAGACGCAAAACATTTCAGCCCGAAATTAAAGATCCATCAGCCGGAAACCAATGGTCTGGTGGTAGGAAAAGAAGCAATGCGTGCCTGGTGGCAGGATGCTTTTGACCGTTTGCCTGGTCTGCACTATAAAGTAACATCGCTTACGGCCAATACCGACAGGATTTTTATGGAATACATCCGACAGGTAAACGGAGAAGAAGATATGCTGGTTGCAGAAGTACTCGATGTTAAAAACGGAAAAATAATCGCTTCCCGTGTGTATCACGGATAAAGCATAAAAAAGCCCCGGATATCCGGGGCTTTTTTATGACTGCTTTCTTAGTTCTTTAATAACTTCGCGCCATTATTAAGACCTCTTTTGTTTAATAAAGGAGTAATATTAGGCTCTTCACCTCTGAATTTTTTATACAAAATCATCGGATCTTCCGTTCCGCCTTTTTCAAGGACGTATTTACGGAACGCTTTTGCTTTTTCCTGGTTGAATAATGTCGTGCTTTTAAACGCTTCAAAAGCATCCGTGTCCAACACACCCGACCAGATATAGCTGTAATATCCTGCCGAATATCCGCCGGAGAAAATATGACTGAAGTAGGTACTTCTGTAACGCGGAATGATCGCACCGGTCAACCCGATTTTTTTCATTGCATTGGCTTCAAAAGTATTGGCATCCTGACTGATATTCCCGGTTTGGGTATGGTATTCCATGTCCAGTAAAGAAGCTGCTAAATATTCTACCGTAGCAAAGCCCTGATCGAAAGTTCCTGACTTTTGTAATTTTTCGATCAAAGCATCCGGGATTACCGATCCGGTCTGGTAATGCTTCGCATACATTTTTAATACTTCCGGTTCGGCAGCCCAGTTTTCCATTACCTGCGATGGTAATTCTACAAAATCTCTCGGTACCGCTGTTCCTGCCATACTCTGGTAGTTCACATTCGAAAGCAATCCGTGTAAGGCATGTCCGAATTCATGGAAAAAAGTAGTTGTTTCGTCAAAAGTTAACAAGGTAGGTGCATCTCCCACCGGTTTGGAATAATTGCAAACAATGGAAATTACCGGAGGAATACGTTTGCCGTTTTCCATGCGCTGCGGACGGTATGAAGTCATCCAGGCACCGCCGTTTTTAGAAGAACGGGAATAGAAATCCATATATAAGGTACCCACTTCCGTGCCGTCCTTTTCCATAACTTTCCATACCGTAACATCGTCATGGTATTTTGGAACATCTTTCAGTTCTTCAAATTTTAAACCGTAAAGGTTTTCCGTAACTTTAAAAATTCCTTTCTGAACATTGGCTATGCTGAAATACGGTTTTACTTCCTGTTCATCCAGGTTGTAACGCTCCTTGCGGATTTTTTCGGTATAGTAACGCCAGTCATACGGCTGTACCTCACCGGAAACACCGTCGGCAGCCATCATTTTTTTAATATCTGCCGTTTCCTGTTTGGACTTCTCCAAAGCCGGTTTCCATAACTTGTTCAGCAATTCTGTCGCTTTTTCAGGTGTTTTGGCCATACTTTCTTCCAGTACGTAGGCTGCATGGTTTTTATAGCCCAATAAGCGTGCTTTTTCACCGCGAAGATTTGCCATCTGGATCACGTTCTGCTTGTTGTCAAACTCATTGTTGTTGTTACCGCGATTCTGGTATGCGGTCCAGATTTGCTTGCGGAGTTCGCGATTGTCGGCATATTGCAGAAATGGCATTACGCTGGAATTGCTCAGAGTGAACACCCATTTGCCTTCTTTTCCGGCCGCTTTAGCCTTGGCAGCAGCAGCAACGATTAATTCATCCGGCAATCCGGCCAGGTCTGCTTTTTTGTCGATAACCAATTCGTAAGCATTGTTTTCTTTCAGGATGTTGTTTCCGAATTTTAACGACAATAGGGACAGTTCACTGTTGATCTTACGCAGTTTTTCTTTATCGGTTTCCGATAAATTCGCGCCGCTTCTCACGAAGGCTTTGTATTTTTTCTCCAGTAAACGGGTTTGTTCCAGAGTGAGTTTTAAGGTTTTTTGTGCATCCCAAACTGCTTTTACACGCGCAAATAATTTTTCGTTCAGGTAAATGTTATCGTTGTGTTTGGAAGAAATAGGCGCCATTTCCTGGGCAATGGCCTGTAACTGGTCGTTTGTATTGGCAGAACTCATGTTGCCGAAAACGGTCGCCACCCTGTTTAATAGCTGTCCGGCATTTTCAAGTGCCAGTATGGTATTGTCGAAAGTCGGTTTGGCCGGATTGTCTGCAATGGCATCGATCTCTTTTTGATGCACTTTGATACCTTCCAGCAATGCCGGTTTGAAATGTTCGTTTTTTATTAAATGAAACGGAGGAACTTCATAGGGAGTGTTGTAGGCTGCCAAAAGCGGATTGGTCGGGTCTCCGTTTTTTTCAGACCTATCGTCATTCCCCGAAAGCAGGGACATTCCTACAGTAGTAAGAATCAGAACAGTTTTTGTAATCATGAGGATTATTTTGATTAGTTTGACATGTAAAAATAACAGAAAAAGCCATAAGAGCAGATTCTCCAACATTTTGTTAACGAATTTTTATGAAGTCAATAAGGAATATTCTGTTAAAATTTCAAAATTAGATAGTACTTTTGCAGTATGAAAAGCAACATTAAAAATATAGCCCTCAAGACAGTAAAGATTACAGGGATAACCATTGTAAGTATATTACTGCTTTTATTTTTAATTCCGTTATTATTTCCGGGCACCATTGCCGAACAGGTAAAGAAGGCTGCCAACGAAAAACTGGATGGGGAACTGGACTTTAAAGAAACGCACTTGTCTTTCTACAAGCATTTCCCGTCGCTTACGGTTTCGCTGGACGAATTTTCGTTAAAAGGCTCGGCGCCCTACAGAAATGAAACATTGGTTGCGGCCAAAGAGGTGGCTTTCGGGATCAACCTGAAACGCCTTATTTTTGACAACCAGGTTAGTATTGATGAGATCTATCTGTCCGATGGACTTGCGAATATTATGGTTGACGAAAAAGGACGGGCGAATTACAATGTTTATATTTCCAATGCACCGAAAACAACTTCCGATACGACTTCTGCTTCCATCCGCCTGGACAGAATCGAGATAAAGAATGTTCACTTAAAATATACCGACCTTTCTGCCAAATTAGCCATTGAGGCAAAAGACTTTAATTATATCGGAAAAGGTGATTTGGATAAATCCATATTCGACCTGACGACCAAAGCACGGATCGGCTCACTGGATCTGGCTTTTGACGGGGAAACCTATCTGAAAAACAAAGTAGTTAACGCCGATCTGTTAACCCGTATCAACACCAATTCCTTATCGTTTGTATTCCAGCAGAACAACCTGAAAATTAATAAACTTCCCGTCCAGTTTATCGGGAAACTGAATTTCTTAAAAGACGGATACGATATTGATATCCATGTGGAAACAAAAGACAGCAAGCTGAACGACCTGTTTACCGCTTTGCCGCCGGCTTATGTGACCTGGCTGGAAAAAACAAAAGTAGAAGGGCAGACCGATGTGCTGTTCACCTTTAAAGGGATTTATAATGCTTCGCAAAACAAAAAACCGGATCTGGGTCTGGATGTGAATATCCGTGATGGTTTTATCGCTTATAAAGACACGCCGTTTCCAACATCGAACATCTTTTTAAAACTAAAAACCCGATTGCCGTCTTTGGATCCGAACCTGTTGGAGATCGACATGGATTCCATCCATTTTAATGTCGGGAAAGATTTTATGAAAGGAAAACTGTATTCCAAAGGAACTAAGAGCATCGCTTTGGATACGGATATAAAGGCCAAACTGGATTTGGAGAAACTGAATCGTGCGTTGGGTCTGGAAAAAGTAGAATTAAAAGGATTGCTTACTTCCAGCATAAAAGCCAAAGGCGATTATGATGCCGCTAAAAAGCTGTTCCCGGTTACCGATGGTTTTATAGCCGTTCAAAGCGGAAGGCTGAAAACACCATATTACCCGAATCCGATTGATTCGATCCGGATCAATGCAAGAATAAAAAATACGACCGGAAGCTATAAAGACCTGATGGTTAAAGTAACGCCGGCATCGTTCCATTTTGAAGGAAACCCGATATATGTGGCTGCCGATTTATACAATTTTGAAGACCTGGCGTATAAAGTAAAAGCCAAAGGCGAAATTGATGTGGCAAAAGTGTACAAGGTGTTTAAGCAGGAAGGACTGGATGTTAAAGGATATATCAAAGCCGATTTGTTTTTACAGGGGAAACAGAGCTATGCAACTTCCGGGCAATACGGTAAAATGAACAACAAAGGGACGTTATTGCTGCGGGATATCAATGCGAAATCACAGTTTTTCCCGAAACCGTTCCTGATCAAAGAAGGACAGTTTAAATTTGACCGCGATAAGATGTTTTTCAATACGTTCCTGGCAAGTTACGGACAGTCGGATTTTGCGCTGAACGGACAGTTGCAGAACGTTATCAATTTTGTACTGAATGATAAGAGTGTACTGAAAGGAAATTTTACGGTTAACTCCGGTTTGTTGAATATTAATGAATTTATGGCTTATAATCCGGAAGGCAATAAAAGCAATAATTCGAAAGTGAGCGCGAAACAGGCACCGCCAAAACAAGCTACCGGTGTTGTTATGGTGCCGTCCAACCTGGATGTTTCGGTTACTGCAAATGCTAAGAAAGTGGATTATGACGGCTTGTTACTGGACAATATGACCGGGAAAGCCATCGTTCGGAAAGGAAAGCTGATATTGCGCAATGCCGGTTTTGGAATCATTGGCAGCCGGATGGCTATTGACGGGGTTTATAATGCGGTAACAGCCGATAAAGCCGATTTTAATTTGCATTACCGCGCCAAAGACTTCGATGTACAGCGTGCTTATAAGGAAGTGAAATTATTCCGTGATCTGGCTACCTCTGCCGAAAAAGCAGAAGGAATTATCGGAGTGGATTACCGGTTACGGGGTGTGCTGGATAACAGCATGCAGCCGATAATGCCTTCGTTAAAAGGACAGGGAACACTGTCTGTCCGGAAAGTGAAGATCAGCGGACTGAAACTGTTTTCGGCTATCAGTAAGAAAACAGGTTCTGACGGTATCGATAATCCGGATCTGAGCGAAGTGGAAATCAACTCAAAAATTAAAAATAACGTTATTACGATTGATGAAACATTAATCAAAGTAGCCTTATTCCGATTGAAATTTAAAGGGGAAACCAACTTTGCCGGACAGATGAATCTGAAAATGCGTCTGGGACTGCCGCCATTCGGATTAATCGGTATTCCGGTAGTGATCACCGGTAATAAAGACAATCCAAAAGTGAAAGTGTTTAGCAAAACCGGAGAAGACGTACAGGAAACGGAATATAAAGGCAATGTGCCCAATACAACACCAGTTACGCCGGGCGAACCGAAAGCACCGAACAGCAATGATGCTAAAGAGGTAAAAGATACCCAAAAAGAAAATTAAACAGCAGCCACTCGAATGAGTGGTTTTTTTGTGGCCTCAAATTTTGATGCATAATGAATAGGTGAGAATAATCTTTTTATTAAGTTTACAGAACCACAATTTTAATAAGCTTAGAATTACAAAATGATTTTTTTGAAATAGAAAAAGCAAAATTCCCAAAAGAAAACAGATTTCAGATTATTTAGAGGATTTTAAAATGCTATAAATTGATATTGAATGGAAAAATCAGCCCCAAAACCGGTAAACAGGATCAGCCATTTCATCTGGATGGTATGGGTCGGAACCTTGATTTTAACGTCCTGCTCCGGAGTTCAGAACACCCGGTTAAGATCCCAGCTGTACACGAGCAACTGCAACCAGCAGAATGTGTATAACTATACCGTTGCAGCGATGCCCAAACCGATACACACTATCGAGGTGGATACGGTACTGAAATCCCGCTTCAGCTTTAAAAGCCTGAATGCGGCAAATGCCATCGGAATTTTAGACCTGGTAGCGGAATATGTGACGGCACAAAAAAAGTACAGCGAAAATAAAAGCATCGAAAACAGGCTTTCCATCCTGGAAATGTCTCAAAAAATAAACCAGCGGATCAATATGGCGTCACTGGAAGTTTCGGCAGTTTCTTCGGAGATGGATTGTGAAGAGGAACGTACGAGCCAGATTGCCGACTATCTGAGCGGAAAAGAGGATGAAACGGAAAGTAAGCTAACGGTGGGCGCTATAGTAGTGGGCGCAGCCGGAGCCATCGCTTCGGGTTTGCTGATTAATGAGGGAAATGTCGGGGATTATATCGGTATCGGAACCGGGATTACCGAAGCAACTTTCGGATTCCTGATCTTGCGGAACAAACGGAATATCGAGTTTTACCATTCCCGCAATGCCCTGAAAGATATCTGGGAAGGCGGGCCGACCTCTGTGATTTTTCCGCCGGCAGTATGGTATTACCTGAATTATCACAATCCGAACGAACCGGACAAGGTTTCTTTTCGCCGGGAAATTATTGAGAAATGGATGAATTTCGGACAGATCGAATACGAGCGTTCCAAAAAGAAAACACAGTTGATCGAACTGTATTTTGGAAAAGGCGGTAAATATTCGGCACAGGAACTGGACAATCGTGCCAATATGTATGACCAGCTGGAATCGCAGATCAACCTGATGAAACAGGATTTAAAAGCCCTGTCAATGGAACTGGAAAACCTGAAAATATAAATAATTAGATTTATTATCTATAGTTTATAATTATCTTTAAGGAGATGTTTTATAGTTTTAAATATTTCTAGAGAAGCCAATAAATAATTGTTAAAGAGAAGAGTGAATTATCAAAATGAAGCATAGAACTAAATTTATATTATTCCTATTATTCAGTTTTATATTAAGTTATTCGCAAGTGAATATATATGTATCTCCAAATGGATTAGATACTAATAATGGACTATCGGTAGAAACAGCTGTAAAAAACATTAAGAAAGGAAAGGAAATAGCAAGAGGGTTAATTGGCAATACAGCAATGACAAATGATATTGTTGTAAATATTTTACCTGGTGAGTATGTTTTAAATGAAACTTTGGTTTTTGATTCAAATGATGGAGGAAATAATGGATATTATATTATCTATAAAGCTTTTGATAGTTCCAATAAGCCTACAATTACTGGAGGTCAGAAAATTACAGGTTGGTTGCTTCATGACCCATTGAAAAATATATGGAAAGCAACAATTAATAGTGGTTTGTTTTCCAGGCAGTTATATGTTAATGGGGTAAAGGCATTTAGAGCGAGGAGTGAAGATAATTTTAATTTATTTGAAACGACTAATGGGTATTTTTCTACATGTAATGACTTTTCTACATGGGAAAATGTTAAAGACTTAGAGATTGTTTCTTGTATAAATTGGAAGACACATAGAATTCCGGTTGAATCTGTTTGTAAAAATAGACTTGTGATAAATTCTGCTTTTTGGGAATTTATACATTTAGAGAAACCTTTTAAAAGCGCACCAGTCAGATGGTTAGAAAATTCATATAACCTTATTGATAAAGAAAATGAATGGTTTATAGACAAAGCTAATCATGTTGTATACTATAAACCTTCTAATGCAATAACAACGCAAAATGCTATTAATGGATTAAATATTATAATTCCGAAATTAGAAAAACTAATAGATTGTAGAGGAACAAATGAAGCCAACGTTAGGAATATAAAGTTTATAGATCTTAATTTTTGCTACACTACATGGAATAAACCGTCGGAATTAAATACTTCAACGAATACTAATTATGGTTTTTCAACCAATTATGGAGCAGACGATACTTATCCTGTACAAATACCTGGAGCAATAGCGTTTATTTATAGTAAGAATATATACTTTATAAAAAACAGCATTAGTCATATTGGTTCTACGGGGTTGTCTTTTTTAGTTGGATCTAGTAATAATGTGATTTGTAATAATCGGGTTGAAGATATTTCAGGTAGTGGAATTTATTTAGGAGATTATTTAAACTGGCCAGACCCATGTAAAAATCCAGATCTGGATCCTGCATATTATGCTGCAAATTGTATTGGTGTTAATCATAATAGTGATTTACTTGAAAATAATCAGATTACAAATAATTTAGTGAGTAATGTAGCTAATGAATATTATAGTTGTAGTGGAATAAATGTCTCTTTTGCCCGCCAAACAATTGTAAACCAAAATACAGTAACTAACTTTCCATATACTGGAATTTCTTTTGGTTGGGGATCAAACAGATATATCGATCATGGAATCAATAATAAAATAATTAATAATAAAGTAGACTGTTATGCCCAGTTTATGGGTGATGGAGGGGGAATATATACATTGAGTAATTTAGGGAACAGTACAAATAGAGCTGAAATAAGTCATAATTATATATTGAATCAAACATCCTATTTGGGGGCTATATATTTAGATCAGGCATCTAGTAATATTGATATTCATGATAACGTCATAGATATACAACCGAGTGTTATAATTCCTGAAACAAAACAATGTATAGATAATATTGTGAGAGCTATCAATTGTCCGACATCTACATCAGCTTTGGCTATTATATATAGATCCTACAATGTTAGTATTTACAATAATTATTATAACAACAGGTACTCATTGCTTTCAAATGTGAATTATGATTCTGCGATGAATATTAATTATAATAATAACTATGGATTTGTAGGTTTTTTGAATCATTCACAGAATTCTATAATTATGAACTCCGGGCAACAATCAAATTTTAACTGTAATTAAAATTAAAAAATATGAAATTAAACTTTATAACGTTTCTGATTTTATTTGGGTTTACAACATCAATTTCATTTTCTCAATGTAATATTCCGGTTACTTTTCCTGCATCTAATGATTTGGGAGCTGGAGGAACTTTTTGTTTAGATGGTTCTCCGGATGATTCTACTCCATCTAGAAAAATTTGTTTTGAAAATTTAGAAGGAAATCTAAATTTGATATATAAGGAAGATTATAATAATAAATTGTTTTCTTTTTTTAATAATGGAACATTAAAAATTGGGGATAAAACTAATAATAGTGAGTCAAAATTAATAATTCAAGGTCCGGGTTTACCTGTTGGTAATCTTAGCAGAAGAGATATTTCTTTTGAGTTTAGTAATGGAGGAAGTGCGAAAGTGAGATCCTTTAGAGGTAATTCATGGGAGACAACTTTACAGTTTTTAACAAATTCGGCTGGTGCTACTGGTGATACACCTTCGGTTAGAATGCAAATCGGAGAGAACGGGAATGTAGGAATTGGTACTGTAACACCGAGTGAATTGTTAGAAGTTAATGGGAATGTTAAAATAAATAGTAATTATTTTAAGTTCTCTCCTGCTACTAATACTGATGCAGTTATACAGCGAACGACTTCGGGAAATTTAATTGTTAATTCCGGAGGAGGGACGTCTTCTTTATATCTGAATTTTTCACAAGGTTATGGAGCGGGTAATAATGGCGTAAATATTTTTGATGGGGGCTCTACAAATTTTGCAAAATTATGGATAACGAAAGGCAGCGGAACTGGATTAGAATCAGTAGGTGGTAATTTGGTCATAAGCCCTTCAGGAGGAAGGGTTATAATTTCTGACATTACGAATACTGCTTTGAAAATCCCAGATGGTAATTATAAATTAATAGTCCAAAATGGTATATTGACAGATAAAGTGAAAGTAGCTGTCCAAAATTCAACAAATTGGTCTGACTTTGTTTTTGATAAAGATCATAATCTAGTGTCTCTATATGAAGTTGAAAAATATATTTTAAAGAATCGACACTTGCCCAATATACCATCGGCGGAGAAACTGATCAAGGATGGACTGGATATTGCAGAAATGCAAGCTAGACAAATGGAGAAAATTGAAGAGTTAACGCTCTATCTGATTGAGATGAGAAAAGAAATAGATTCTTTAAAAAAGGAAAATTTAGAATTGAGAAATATGAATTCTAAATAAAGGTTATAAAAAAGAGTTGTTTATTTTGGGCTTTATCTAATTGTTTTTTAGAAGGGCAATATTTGACTAACTTAACTTTAACGAGTAGAAGTTTTAATACTCCATTGCTTGGTGAAAACATTATAACTATTTCAACTTTGGTAATAACGATATTAAGTTAAATTAGATGCTCATCTGATTATAGTTATATAGGGCTTAATCATCCGGGTTTTATTGTTATTTCAATAACAGGGATGTTTTTATATTAAGACACAAAATTTTCTGTATCAGAAACAGATTTTCATGATAAACCCTTTGAAATCTATAGGTAAGAATTGTGTCAAAAAACTCTTGCCTTGGCAAAAAAAACACTAAGAAATGACGAAGGTAAAAAAGAAAAATTAAAACAATAGTTTTAAGGAAGTGATTAAAAATCCGAATCCTAACTTTTGAGGATTCGGATTTGATTTATCTGTTTATTTTTAATAGAAATTTACCATCCTAAATAATATTCCGGACTAAGCCAAAACGGACGTTCCATTCCGAAATATTCCTGAAGCATTTTTTCGGCTTCACAAAATGCGCCTTCAACCCATCCCTGCTGGTCGGAATAAGCTTCTCCGCAAATATGGATCTGCTCGTCGGCTTTTGGTTTACGCATATACGGCATCACGTGTTTTACCGAATAACCGGCTTTCCAGGCGTGGTAACCGGCACCGAAAGGATCGTCTGTCCAGTCTTTAAAATAGGTTACATACGGTTCCGGTATGGTAACATCGTCACCGTGTAGCTCGCGAAGCTGGTTCATTACTTCACCCACCATCATTTTGGTTGCCTGCACATCATTTAACTGAAGCAGCTCTTTTAATGATGCCGATTTTGCCGGTTTAACCTCAAACAGTATTTTGTCGTCAGAAAGGGCTTTCCAGAACGTTTCCGTTTCCATATCGCCGTAACTGCCCAATAGCATGGAGTTATCGTTATTAGGGTCGGTGCCGAAATAGTAACACTGGCGCATTGGTAAATCGGTAATGGAGTGGCCGGAATCAATTCCCAGCTCTTTCCACCACGGATAAGGGAAACCCATTAATATTTTAAAGGACGGTTCCATAATTACCGAACGGATATTTTTGTTGAGCACCTCATTTTCATTAATGTCAAAAAAGAAGTTTTCCTGATCCAGAAGTTCCAGGGATCTTCTCGGCATTGCCAGAACCAGCGTGTTGGCATATACTTTCCATTGGGTGTTTGTTTTCAGATTCAGGAACGTAAGCTCATATTTGTGAGTGCCGATTTTGTGGTTTTTGCTAAACGTTATTAATTTGTTTTCCGACCAGATGCAGGCACCGTCATTTTCCATATAAGTATTGGCAAGGGCATAGGCAATGCTGTCGTAACCTTCTTTAATCGTTTTGTAAACCGGGTTTGAAGAAAAATCACCAACCATATACGGAAACGCTTCGGCCGAATTCCAGTTGATCGTATTGGAATAATAACCGCCGGCATTGGCTAAAAACTCATAGCCTTCCTGGGAAACCTGATCCTTGATTAAATTCCAGAAACCGATATCGTTTACTTTTCGTTTATTATACGGAGAATTGTCAAAAAGGTAGGTTAATTCCGGTTTGATATCATCCCATTCGCGGCTGGTAATTTTAAACGAATAGTCGTATTCGGAAGTTTTTTCAACCTTGTCGGAATAATTCTTAACAAACCAGGGATCGGCCATTAAAACATCATAAATGATTTTATTGAATAACTGATCCGAACTGAAACCGAAGTCGTCTTCATTTAAATAATAACGGGTCTGCAGTTTTTTGCCGGCATCCTGAGCCACATTCCAGGCATCCTGTTTGCAGCGCTCTTTTCGAAGATACATCAGTAATTTGGATGGATCTCCCATTGGGAATGGTTCCGGTGTCATGGTGCCGGACAATATCGGGATGCGTTTGGTTACACCGCCTTCGGTAACCGGATAACCTTCAATCAGGGTGGTCACAATGTCCTGTGAGGTCAGGTAGCGCATGCCGCCTAACTCTCCCCAGAAATCCATTCCGGGCAGAACTACCGATTCCAGTCGGCCGCCCAGTTTGCTGTTCATATCAAAGATCTGTACCTGATCGGCTTTGAATTTTTTATCCTGTACCAATCGGTAAGCGGTGTATAAACCGGAAGTTCCGGCGCCTATAACGGCTACTTCTATTTTTAAATCGGGATGCTTACCCGAATTTAAAGGGGTGTTTTTATTCATGGATATTAGCGGTTAAGTTAAAATGCTTTAAAAAATCGATCTCCTAACTGGAAAGGAGAAATGTCGAATGCGGTAGTGCCGTCCAGGGCCATATCGGACAAAATTTTACCCAGGAAAGGCGTGAATTTTGCGGCCCATCCGGTTGCGTAGACAACAATGTTTTTATGATTGGGGACATAATAGGGGGCAAAATCGATCAATAACTCTTTATTCGGGATTTTACTCAGGGCAATCAGACAGGTGGATGTATAGTACGGTTCCGGATCTAATCCCGTCATGTGATCTTTAATCCATTGGGAAGTATAGGCAAGCTCCTGTTCGTTAGGAATAAAGCTCCTGTCGTTCGGTTCCGGAATATCGTTGATAACGAAATCGGGTGCAACCCTGATGTATTCCGGGTGATCCCAGTCTACTTCCGGGAAGCCGTAAAACTGGTTGCCGTTTTCTCCTTCCGGATTCTGGAATACAAACCAGGTTGGGTACTGTATGGAAGGATCGGTCTTTTTAAAATAGGCAGATGCCATATTCCAGTAAGTTGCCTCTATCGTAAAATGCAGTAAATTAATAATGCTGTTTACATAAGGTCCCGGTACCACTACAATTTTTTTGGAAATATACACGCCGTTAGGAGTGGTGACTTCAAACAAATGGTCGGCCTGTTTGATTTTAATCACCGGAGACTGCTCCTCTAAGGTTGTATGAGGGTCTTTCTTGCAAAGTTCCAATAACGTTTCTATCGTGGCTTTAAAATTGATACTGGCGCCGTCCGGCTGGAACAGACCGGTATAGGTTTTCGGTAAATTTTTAAAATGGTATTTTTCTTCTATTTCTTTTGACGTTAGCGTTGTGTAAGGCACATTCAGGGCTTCCAAAGCCTTTTCGGCTTCGGCAATATTGCCTTCGGTAGAATGAACAGCCGGATCGCCAAACCAGAGTGTGCCAACCTTGTCACGCAATGGTACGGAAGTATGACTTTGCAGTTCTTCCCAGAAAGGCTCCGAGTCCAGAGCCATCTGCACCATATATTCTTCCGGATACGGAATTCGGAACTGACGCGAAACCCCGGCAGAACTGCCTTGCTGGTTCACAAATGTAAATTGCTCTAAAACCAGTGTGCGGGCTTTTCGTTTGCCCAGGTGATAGGCTGTAGCCAGGCCCATAGCACCACCGCCCATGACAATCACATCATAGTGGTTGTTTGTATTTTCTTTCATAACGATATTTGTTGTGTGGTTTGGTGTTATCGCTTTCAAAAGGAATACAGCCTGTATTGCCTTTTGAAGAGGAATAGCGTGAAGCTATCCGTTTCAATATGAAGATAAAATTAGGGGCAAATTTTAAAGCGTTTGCCAGTATAAACACCTGTTTTTAACACTTTCCGGCTACGAAGAAAATGCCGTTTGGCAATAGAAAGTACGCGGTTTAATGACCGCAATGCAGACAGTTGTCCGGTAACTATTTTATAGCAGAACTAGAGGAAAAGAGGTAGATTTCCGGGTGTTTTAGGAATGGTGTTCCGGGAGTATTTTATAAGCTATAAATGAGCTGCAATAAGAATTTGTTTTCGGTAAATGTATTTTTGGTTTTAAAGAATTGATTTTTATCATCACTCTTGCTGAAAAATAAATGATTGGATTTTCCGGAGTTAAAATGCAGGGCAACCGAAATGTGGCTTGATATGGCATGCTGCAATTCAACAAGGTAGCCTATCTGTAGTGCTTCGGCTTTAAAACGCTGTGTCTCGTCAAAGATTAAAGGCAGCTTTCCGGAAGAACCGATAAACTGGGCTTTATAAGTGCTTGTGCTGGCAAACGCCCCTATGGAAGGCGTGAATTTGTTTATTCTGTAATAGAGTTGAACCGGAAGCTGTAGCTGGAAATTTTTGTTGTCAATAGCCTGGAAAAGTTTAGGAGCATTATTGTTTGTAAAATAATAACCGTTAAGGATACCGTCATTTTGTGAGGCATTGAACGAGAAGGAGCCCATCCAATAAAAGGCGTCAATTCCTATTCCAACAGAAAAACCGGAATTAAAAAGGGCTTTTCGTGTCCAGATGCCCAAACCAATACCGGTAGTATTCGGAGCATTCATTTCTTTAAACAGACTGTTGCGGGCGATACCAAGATGCAATTTCCCGCCAAAAAACCAGGTTTGTTTTTTCTCTTTATCCATTCGTTTTTTATCAGTGACCAAAATAAGAGTGTCGATTGCGACCTGGAATTTTTTTCCGTTTTGAACCAATTCCAGTTTGTCTTTTTTATTGGTTTCCGAAGTAAAAACGGCTTTGTCTATTTTGGTAAACGGTTTTTCTACAAAAACAGTGTCGTATACAACGACCTCTTCATAAACAAAAATAGTGTCTGTTTTTTTTTCCTGCGAAAAAACAAAACCGGTAAAGGCTAAAAAAAAGATCAGGATTTTATCTCGTAACATAAATAGTGTCTTTTTTTACAATTTGTTTCTTAATGACAACTACTTTTTGAGGTTCTTCTTTTATCGAATCTTTTTGTGTTGTAACTATTGGGTTTGCCGTAGTATTCGGAGCATTATTTTTCAAAACCGTTGCTTTTTCCGGAGTGGAAACCGCTTCCGTTTTATCTGGTTTTGGAGTGTTGGTAGTTTTGTTTTGTACGGAATCTGTTGTGTTTACCAGTAATTGATCTGTAGTGGTGTTTTTTACCGGTTTCATATTGGATTCCGGTTCATTTTTTGGTGAAATAGTTTTATGGTTGTAGGTATAAGCATAAAAAATAACCCCGATTATCCCCGATAAAACAATGCTTGCAGCTATGGTCCTTGATGCGGAAGCTATTTTAGGTAAACCGATAAACTCGTTTGGAATGAGTGATTTTTCCGGATTTAATTCTAATTTTTTCTGTGGTTTTATTTCAAAATCCCGGAACTGTTTTTGGCAATAATTGGCAAACATCTGGTTTCCGAATCCCAGGAAAAGTAAAAAAGCAATGCGGCGTTTCTTTTTCTTGTCAACCGGTTTTCCCTGTATTTTTTCGAGTAAAAATGCCTGAATCGCTTTCCGGGCTCTGGACAGATGTGATTTTGAAGTGCCGGTTGAGATATGGAGTATTTTGCCAATTTCACTATGCGAAAACTGGTCGATGACATATAGGTTAAAAACGGATTTATGATGTTCCGGCAATTGATCGATTGCTTCTAAGATGTCATTTTTTTCTAAATCAGAAGTCAGAAGGATGCTTTTGATATCGGTTTCTAAGGTATTCATAAGGGTAGTTGAATCAACAATTTCACAGTCCTGATCGGTTGAGAAGTTTATTTTTTTGGTCTCTTTTAAATGATGGATAGCCATGTTAATCACAATTCTGCTTAACCAGCCATTTAAAGCGTTTGCGTCTTTCAGCGTGTTTTCCTTTTGGATCGCTACAATAAAAGAATCCTGTATAATATCTTCGGCAGTGGCAAGATCTTTTATATACCTGCGACAAATCCCCAGTAATTTTGGGGATGTGCTGATGTAAATTTCATTCCAGTTGAAGGTTGCCATATTCTAATTTTGAACCACAAAAACCGACATAAATGTGCCATCGGAGTCATTTATATGCATCGTTTCCACGCCGTTTACAATTAAATAGCTGCTATAGCCATCTCCTAGTGCTGCCTGTGTTATCTTGTAGGCACCATTGTTTTGAATTTTAAAATCGACAATACCTCCCAACTCCGGCTGACTGTTGTCGAATACAACGCTGTTTTTGTAAATGGTGTTAGAGCCGTTTGTAAGATACATGTCATTTGCAAAATACATTTTTGTAATTCCGTTTATGGGTGCCGGAAGTGAGATTTCGGAGTTGGTGTTTATGTTTTTATAATAACCGGCATTATTCAATACTCCGTAGGCAAATGCTTCGTTGTTGCTTACGGCCAGACCGTTTATTATGGCATTTGGAATCTCGTTAAAAACGCTGTTTGCATAATACCCATTAATTGTTTCGTTGCCGCTGCCTGAAGCCGTTATATAAACATTGTTGTTTAGTACTTTTATTTTAGGCAGGTTATGCACGTGGCTGCCATAATTGCGAACGCTTGTTTTAACGCCGTTTTTCCAATAGGCAAGCGTATAGTCGTCAAAAGTTATGATCGGTTTTTTTGTGTAGCCAACAAAATAAACATCATTTCCGATTACTTCCATATCAGTAATGCTCACCACCTGTTCCTCATTTGTGCTTAAGCTGGTTTTCAGATTTGTGAAAACCCCGTTTTTCCAAAACATCGGAACTGTTTCGAGAACCGTTGTTCCAACGCCTATACCCAAAACATAAACATTGCTGTTTGCTACGATCACTTTGTTTGCCATAGTACCCGAATAGCCTCCGGAATCTAATGTATTAGGCTGGTTGTTTTTCCAATAACAGGCCTGACTGTCTTTTTGACCGGCAACATAAACCTCTGCAGCATTGGTGGCTGTCGAATTAAAAACCAGGTCCTCACTACAGGACGTTTGTAATAAACCGGTTGCCAGGATTAGAACAAGTAGTATTTTTTTCATAATAAAAATAAATTAGGTTAATATACTTTAAATTTATTATAAGAGTGAAAAATCAATAAGGGTTGCAGTAAATAAATAAAAATAAAGCAAAAAAACAGCTCCGGATATAATGGAATCGGAATTGTCAATCTTGATTTTAATGTTAAGCAGTAGTTTTTTGAGAAGTATATAAGAGTGCAGGTATTGCTAAAAAGACAAAACGCTTTGACGTGTTGTTTAATCAACTTGTCAAAGCGTTTATTTAAGTGGTGCCTCCAGGAATCGAACCAGGGACACATGGATTTTCAGTCCATTGCTCTACCAACTGAGCTAAGGCACCGTCCTTATTGCGGGTGCAAATATAGAATTGTTTTTTTGTTTTCCAATGCTTTTTTATGAAAAAATGTAATAAAAAACGTAACTGCTTAGTGGGTAATGTTTTAGTTTTTTGGAATTATGGCATCACTTATCGCTTTGGTTTGCTGCTTAGGTAAAAAGTGATTTCACTATTGTCATAAACTTCACTGTGCAGTAAATAATTCCGGTCAATTTCGTTACCGTTTAAAGTCACTTTCTGTACATATACATTTTCCGGAGCCTGGTTAACGGTTTTTATTTTTAAGGTTTTTCCGTTTTCAAGCTGTAAGGTTGCCGCTTTAACCATCGGACTGCCGATCGCGTACTGGTCGGAGCCGGGCAGTACCGGGTAAAATCCGAGCGCGCTAAAAATATACCAGGCACTCATCTGGCCGGCATCGTCGTTACCGCACAAACCGTCAATAGAATTGGAATACATGGTATTCATGATCATACGAACGCGTTCCTGGGTTTTCCACGGTTTGTTTGTCCAGTTGTACAGGTACGGAATGTGGTGCCCGGGCTCGTTTCCGTGTACATAACTGCCAATGATACCGTCGCGGGTAATGTCTTCATTTTTTTCGATATACTTATCGGCAAGCTTGATTGTAAAGATCTGGTCCAGATGGTTGGAGAATTTGTTTTTCCCGCCCATCATTTCGATCATGTCGTCAATTTTATGCGGAACATACAAGCCGTAATTCAAGGCGTTGCCTTCAATGAAGCCCTGTCCGTGAGTGTCTAACGGATCAAAATTTTCCCGCCATTTTCCGTCACTTAATTTCGGACGCATATAGCCAATGGAAGGATCGTAAACATTCTTGTAGTTTTCGGAACGTTTGGTAAATGTTTCATAGTCTTTGGTTGCCTTTGCTTTTTTGGCAATTTGCGCGATACACCAGTCGTCATAAGCGAATTCCAGTGTTTTGGAAACGGAATTGCTGCTTTTGTTTTCCGGAACATAACCAAGCTGCATATAGCTGTCCAGGCCGTCGAAATACGGAACGGTCGCGGTATTTTTTCCGGCAGTCAGGGCGCGGTTAAGGTCGATGTCGGTAGTGTTTTTGGCAATGGCATCGGCAATAACAGAAATGGAGTGGTAGCCGATCATGCACCAGTTTTCGTTGGCATAATGGCTCCATACCGGAAGCATTTTGTGAACACTTTGGTCGTGATGAGCCAGCATGGACTTGATCATGTCGTTGTTGCGTTTCGGCTGGATGATGTTGAATAGCGGGTGTAAAGCCCTGTAGGTATCCCATAAGGAAAATACGGTGTAATTGGTAAATCCTTCCGATTGGTGGATGTTCTGATCCAGTCCGCGGTAGTTTCCGTCTGCATCTTCATATAGGATAGGTCCCAGCATGGTGTGGTACAGTGCGGTGTAGAACGTTTCTTTCTCTGCGGGAGTAGTGGTTTCAACGGTAACTTTGGCCAACTCTTTATTCCATTTTTGCTGGCTTTCCTGTTTTGTTTTTTCAAAGTTCCAGCCCGGAATTTCCGTTTTCAGGTTTAATAAAGCTCCGGCGGTGCTCACGGAGGACAGTGCGAATTTTACACCGATTTTTTCGTTTTCATCCGTTTTGAAATTAAAGTAAGCGCGGATATTTTTCCCAGCCATTTCAGGGAAATTTTCTTCTTCATTAAAGCGTCCGTAAAAACCTTTATACGGTGTCTTGTCATATTTTTTATGACCGTAGGAAGCAAAGGGTTTGGAGAACTGCATGGCAAAATACACTGTGCGTGTTCTTCCCCAGCCATTGGTCTGGCGGTAGCCGGTCACGGTGGAATCGTTTTCTACGCGAACAAAGACCCAGGTGTTTTTATCGTCATAGTTATAGATGTTGTACATCAGGTCCAGCAGGATGTGTGCTGAATCGGATTTTGGAAAGGTGTATTGATGATATCCTACGCGGTCGCTGGCGGTTAATTCTGCTTTAATGTTGTAGCTGTCCAGCTGTACTTTGTAGTAGGCCGGTTTGGCCACTTCGGTAGTGTGGGAAAATGTCGAAAAATAACCGCTGCCGGGTTCATTGGCTTTGCCGGGATTTAACTGTAGTTTTCCGGTTGTGGGCATGATCAGGAAATCGCCCAGATCGGCATGTCCGGTTCCGCTGAAATGAGTATGGCTGAATCCGAAGATTGTGGTGTCGTCATATTGGTAGCCGGCACAATATTTATAAGTGTCGGGATTGTATTTGCCATCTGCAAACATGTTCACATTGTTGGTTTCCGGACTTAGCTGTACCATACCGAATGGGGTTGTAGCACCCGGAAAAGTGTGTCCCATTTTGTGTGTTCCGATCATTGGATTTACAAAGTCGATCATTTGATGAGCGGTTTGGTTAGGATTGTTTTGTCCGAAACAAACAGTTGTTACGGTTAGTAGTAAGCCTGCTATTTTTGAGTTCATGTTTTGGGAATCAGATTGGATATCAAAGATAAAGATTTCAGTGCTATTGTAATAGCGGGATGTGGTGTTAAATGTTTATGAAAAAAAGGATTGTAATTTAGCAAGATAGGACAGGTGTAAAAGACCGCTGCGTTATACTTTTGAGGAAACAAATAAGCCTATTGAATATGGTAAAAACAGAATTGTTTGTCCGGTTTTCGCACTTTATCATGACGTTCAGCATTGTCTTTAATGTGTGGTATGTTTCAGGGAATAACGCCGGTAAGGTTTTGGGAACCGGATGGCTTGTCAATATACTGATTGTGATGGTTTTTATTGCCGGGGTATATGCGGCAGAAATAATAAAGCTTTTAGGGTTATAATATAAAGAAAGTATGGAACAGCGAATAGCAACGATAGCAGAATATAAAAAACAGATTAATGTAATTGTGGAATACATTAATAATCATCTGGATGAACCGGTTGACCTGGTAAAACTGGCGGCAATAAGTCACTTTTCTCCGTATCATTTTCACCGCATAACCCGCGCTTTTATCGGAGAGCCCATCGGGAGTTATATTGTCCGGGTACGGCTGGAAACTGCGGCGAAACTAATCCGGTATACAGATTTTTCCATTTCGGAAATTGCTTATAAAGTGGGCTATGAAGTGCCTACTTCGCTTTCCAAAGCATTCCGGCAGCAATATGGTATTTCGCCATTGGATTACAGAACTAATAAAGAATATAAGATTATGAAAACAGCAGAAAAAAATGTACCGTTAAATATTACCGGTTTTAAAGTAATGGATATTGTGGCCAAACAGCTCATTTATATCAATCTCTCCGGTCAATACGGAAGTCTGGATTTTGCAGGATCCTGGCAGCGTTTGTGGCAGTTTGTAAAAGAGCATAAACTATTTTCGGCCGGAATGGAGCATCTGGCTATTTATTATGATGATCCTAAAGTGACGAAAAGTGAGAAGCTGCGTACAGATATTTGTCTTGCCGTTAAAAAGGAAGCGAAGCCGCAGGGCGATATCGGCGTGAAAGAAATAAAAGGCGGGAAATTTGCCGTGTTTCTTTATAAAGGGCCTTACTATAATCTGGATGCGGTTTACGACAGGATTTACGGTACGCTTTTGCCGGAGAAGAATCTTCAGTTAAGGGATTATCATTCCTTTGAGAAGTATTGTAATAATCCGGACAAAACGGAACCGGAAAAACTAAAAACGGAAATTTATATACCTGTTGAATAATACAGGAGACTGCCGGATTGGGCAGTGGATTTACCGCAAAATAAAACCCCTGAATGATAAATCCAGGGGTTTATTTGTTTTGCGATTTTCTAGTGGTGCCTCCAGGAATCGAACCAGGGACACATGGATTTTCAGTCCATTGCTCTACCAACTGAGCTAAGGCACCTTCCTTATTGCGGGTGCAAATATAGGGGCATTTTTTATTTATCCAAAACAATTTGATAAAAAAATCTATTTGTATCTTTGAAATCTAATTAAAGAAAGAATGCTTTTAGCTATAGATGTTGGAAATACAAGAATAAAAGCGGCTGTATTTGAGGGGGATACCTTTGTTCTGGATGCGGTTTTTGATAAAAAAGAAGCGGTTGAAAAACTGGAAAATATTTTTCGGCAGTACCCGGTAATTACGAAGGCAACGCTGTCCAGGGTCGGTTTTTTGGATGAAACGGTTCTGGAATGGCTTGAAAAGAGAGTAGAGTTGTATAAAATAACGTCCGATAGCAGCATGCCTTTTGAAAACCGCTATGAAACGCCTAAAACCTTGGGTGTAGACAGAATGGTGCTGGCAGCCGGAGCGGTTTTTAAATACCCGAAACAAAACCGGCTGATTATCGATTCCGGAACCTGTATTACCTATGATTTTGTTGATGCAGACGATAATTACCTGGGTGGAGCCATTTCGCCGGGATTTCGCCTCCGCTATGAAGCCCTGCATAATTATACGGCAAAACTGCCGTTATTAACTCTGGAAAGTCCTGAGGGTTTTATTGGTGACTCCACAAAACAGGCGATACATTCGGGTGTGGTGAATGGGGTTTTACAGGAAATAGACGGATTTATAGAACGCTATCGTGAACAATATCAAGTTTTAACAGTAATTTTAACAGGTGGTGATACGGATTTTTTGGCGAAAAGAGTAAAAAACACCATATTTGCCAATCCAAATTTTCTATTGGAAAGTTTGAACCATTTATATCAATATACAATCAACAAATGATTAAAAAGATAATTCTAGGCATTAGTTTGCTTTTTTCTTCTGTGATTTTTGCGCAGGAAGGTACCGCTTCACCTTATTCGTTTTACGGTATTGGCGATGTTAAATACAGAGGAACGCATGAAAACAAGGCAATGGGAGGTTTGGGGATATTACCGGATAGTATTCACCTTAATCTGCAAAACCCGGCATCACTTGCCTCTTTAAAGCTAACCGCCTTTACAGTGGGAGCCACTACTAAGAATACGACTTTTAAGAACGAGACCCAGAAAGAAACAGCCAGCAGAACAACTTTTGATTATCTGGCTTTAGGATTTCCGATCAGCCCGAAAATGGGAGTGTCTTTTGGTTTGATGCCGTATTCCTCTGTAGGATATAAAGTGGATCAGAAAACAACAACCTCATTATCTACCGGAGAAACAGCAAATATTGATAAGCGATTCACAGGTGAAGGAGGCGTTAATAATGTATTTTTAGGATTAGGATATAAAATTACTTCAAAATTGAGCATCGGAGCTGATTTTCAATATAACTTCGGAAGAGTGGAAACAAAATCGGTTGGATTTGTTGAAGATGTTCACTTAGGAAAAAGAGAAATCAATACGTCGCGATACAGTGGTGTTGCTTTTAATACCGGATTGATCTATCAGACAAAATTAAATAAGAAATATGACTGGATCAGCAGTTTAACGTATTCACCTAAAAGCACGCTGAAATCGGATAACACCGGATCGGTAGCAACCATTACCTATTCGGCTAACGGATCGGAACTGGTTTCGGATACTAAAGATTATGATCCTACAAGAACCGATTTCGAACTACCGGCTAAATATGCTTTGGGAACCGGTATCGGAGTTACTAAAAAATGGTTTGTGGGAGCAGAAATTACCATGCAGGATAAAAGTAAATTCTTAAACCGTTTTGACGAAATCACGAATGTGGAATTCGAAAAATCACAGCGATATGTTATCGGAGGGTACTTCACTCCTAAATTTAACTCTTTTACAAGCTATTTTGACAGAGTTACCTACAGAGCCGGTTTCCGATATGAAAATACAGGATTGGTAATCAACAATCAGTCCATTAAAGATTACGGGATTAATGCCGGTTTCGGATTCCCGATCGGAAAAAGTTTGTCAAACCTGAATATTGGTTTTGAATACGGAAGCAAAGGAACGACAAGCAGTAACCTTATCAAGGAAAACTATTTCAGCGTTTATATCGGTCTTTCCGTAAACGATTTGTGGTTTAAGAGAACAAAATACGAATAGTATATAACCTGATTGTAAGACGATGAAGGTCAAGTCTAAAAAATATCTTTTACATGTAGTCACAGTTCTTGCTGTGACTCTGTTTTTTTCATGCGAAAGCAATTTCAAAGAGGTACAGCGAATTAATGCCGTTCCGTTTTCTCCCATTGGCGAAGCGGAAAACGTTAATCTGAAATATACCGATTCCGGAAAGATAAAAGCGATATTGGTAAGTCCGAAGCTGCTGGATTTCTCAAATTTAAAATATCCTTATACCGAATTTCCAAAAGGAGTGTTTGTAACGCTTTTTGATGAAAAAGCACAAAAAAGCTATGTGGAGTCGGATTATGCCATTACCTATGCCAAAACAGATATTATTGATTTGCAGGGGCATGTGAAGATTACATCCAGCGACGGTAAAGTCCTGCAGACGGAACAATTGTATTACGATCAGAAAAATGAATGGTTTTTTACCGAGAAATACTTTAAATTTACAGATGCCAATAGTTATCTGGAAGGAAAAGGAATCGATTTTAGTAAAGATTTTTCGGTTATGAATGCCCAACAGAATAGAGGAGAAATATCAAAATTGGAATAAATTATGGGAGTTTTAAAATATGTTCATTATCTGTATATCGTTGTTGCAGTATTGTTTATTTATGAAGGTTTAACGCAATTACAGGCAGGAGAAAATTATATCATCAGTTTTCTTTTTGCGGCAGCGGCACTTTTTATGTTCTTCTTCAGACGCCATTTCTCCGATAAAATGAAAAGGTAGTACCCCCAAAAAACAAGTATATGGAAATTGCGATAATCATAAGCTGTTTAATACTTTCCGCCTTCTTTTCTGGAATGGAAATCGCTTATATCGCTTCCAATAAAGTCTATCTGAGCATTGAGAAAAAACAAAATACCTTTTTCTCGAAAATACTGTCCAGACTAACCGAAAAACCGTCCCGATTCATCGCCTCGATGCTGTTGGGCAAGAGCATTGTTTTTTCTATTTATGGTTATTTTTCCAGTGCACTTGTGGTTCAGCTGCTGCGGGAGCAGGGCGTGGCATTCACTCCTTTTGTAATGCTCATAATGCAGGTGGTGATTGCAACACTGCTGATTTTGCTGACTTCCAGTTTTTTGCCCAAAGTGATCTTTCAGATTTACCCGAATACCTTAATAAAAGTACTGGCATTGCCGGCCTATGGATTTTACCTGCTTTTTTCCGGGATTTCAAAAATTATTGTCGGCATAGCCGATAAAGTAATCGTTTGTGTTTTTAAGCTGGAAAGCGATAAAGAACAGCTGTCTTTTAATAAAGGCGAACTGGGGACCTATATCAGCGAGCAGATGAATGCGGCCGAAAATCAGGAGGAAATAGATACCGAAATACAGATATTTCAGAATGCCCTCGAATTTTCCGATTTAAAAGTCCGTGATATTATGACGCCCAGAACGGAGATTTCGGCAGTAGAAATTGAAGACCCTGTTAGCGAATTAAGGGAATTGTTTATTGAAACCGGATATTCCAAGATCGTGGTCTATAACGATACCCTGGACAATGTGGTCGGATATGTGCACTCTTTTGAACTGTTTAAAAAACCGGTGGATATTAAAACCGTCATGATCCCGATAGAATATGTGCCGGAAACGGTTTTAATAAAGGAAGTTCTGGATATACTGACCAAGAAACGGAAAAGTATGGCGGTTGTAATGGACGAATATGGCGGCACGTCGGGTATCGTTACCGTGGAGGATATCATTGAGGAGCTTTTTGGTGAAATCGAAGACGAGCACGATCTGGAAGAATTGATCGAAGAAAAAAGAAAAGATAATTCCTATTTATTTTCGGCCCGGTTAAACGTAGAATACGTTAATCAGAAATACAGTCTGAAAATTCCGGAGAGCGATTCCTATGTTACCCTGGGAGGCTTTATCGTGCACGCTACAAAGGAAATCCCGCAGGAAGGACAGGAATTGAACCTGCACAATTTTAAAATACTGATTCGGGAAGCATCCAATAAAAAAATTGAACTAATTGAGGTTCGCATCCGGGAATAAAGAAATATCCCAATAAAAAAGTAAAAATAATTGAAAATATAGCGACACATCTTTTATTATTAAATAGATAATTGTATTTTCGCCCACTGAATAAAAAAAATAATCATATAAGATGGCAGTTTTATCAAAAATTAGACAACGTTCGATTCTTTTAATTGGGGTTATCGGATTTTGTTTGTTAGCATTCGTAGTTGGTGACGTTATCAACAGCGGAGGGTTTAGACAAAGTTCACGCAACGTGGGGAGTGTTAATGGAGTAGATATCTCAGCTCAGGAATTTTTGCAGAAAGTAGCAATGGCCGAAAAAAACGGTCAGGGAATTACGAATACGCAAGCTTCAAACGGAGTTTGGGATCAGGAAGTTAAGCAAATCCTTCTAGGTGCTGAATTTGAAAAATTAGGATTGAAAATCGGAAAAGACCAAATGGTTAATGTTATCAAACAAAACCCGAATTTCGCACAGGATCCAAGATTCTTAAATGCTGCCGGTCAATTTGATAATAATAAATTCAACGAATTCGTAGCGAGCATCCGTTCGTCTCAGCCGGATCAGTGGAAAAACTGGTTGGATTATGAGAAACAATTGGAGCAGATGGCAACCGAGCAAATGTACTATACCATGATCAAAGCTGGTCTTGTAGTTACTAAAAATGACGGTAAAGAAGCTTACGGAAGAGAAAATAACAAAGTTAACTTTGATTATGTAGCCGTTCCTTATACAACAATCAATGACGATCAGGTGAAAGTTTCTGATACTGAAATCATGGATTATGTTAAGAAAAACAGCAAAAAATATAAATCAGACTTTTCTCGTGAAGTAGAGTATGTTTTCTTTGAAAACAAACCTTCAAAAGAAGATGAGGCTGAAATGAAAACAACAATTACCGGATTATTATCAGGTAAAGTGGTTTACAATGAAAAAACAGGTACTAACGATACCTTACCTGGATTCAAAGGTGCTAAAAACGTAGAAGAGTTTGTAAATGCAAATTCGGATGTAAAATTCGATTCTTCTTATGTAGCTAAAAAAGACCTTCCTTTAGAAAACCAGGAGCAATTATTCAACCTTCCGGTTGGAGAAGTTTTCGGACCATACATTCATGACGGTTACTACTGTCTTTCTAAAATGATGGGAAGAAAAGGAAATGCTACGGCAAAAGCAAGCCACATTTTAGTAGGATTTGCTGGTAAAATGCCAGGTATTACAAGAACTAAAGAAGAAGCAAAAGCAAAAGCAGAAGACTTGTTAAAACAAGCTTTGGCTAATCCTGCAAACTTTGCAATGTTGGCGATGACCAATACAGATGATCCGGGTTCTAAACAAACAGGTGGTGAGTATGACAACATCAGACCGGGACAAATGGTAAAAACATTCAACGATTTCGTTTTCAACAACCCGGTTGGAAAAATCGGATTGGTTGAAACAGAATACGGATATCACGTTATCAAAATTACCGATAAATATGATGCGGTTCGTTTAGCGACAATTGCACAAAAAATCGAGCCGTCTGAGGCAACTGCTGATGCGATTTACGTAAAAGCTACAAAATTAGAAGCAGAAGCTGCTGATAAAGATTTTGACAAAGTAGCTAAAGAAATGGGATTGGCGGTAGTACCGGCTATGAACGTTAAAGCTACAGACGAAAGCTTACCGGGAATTCAAAATCAAAGACAAATCGTACTTTGGGCTTTCAATAAAGATACTAAAGAAGGTGCGGTTAAGAAATTTGACAACCTGGAAGGACACATCATTGCGAAATTGAAAACTAAAAACGAAACAGGTTTCATTGGTTTAGAAGAAGCAAAACAAGTGGTAGCGCCAATCTTAAGAAACCAGAAAAAAGCAGAATTGATCAAAGCTAAAATGACAGGTTCTACTTTAGAAGCTGTAGCTCAGAAATCGGGCGCAACTGTTGGACTGGCTACTAATGTAACACTTGATAACCCAAGTATTCCAAATATCGGTCAGGAGCCAAAAGTTGTTGGTACGGCATTTGGATTAGGAAACGGTAAAACGTCAAAATTAATTGAAGGACAAATGGCTGTTTTCATGATCAGAACAAAAGATGTAGTAAAAGCTCCGGCTTTACCAAACTACTCTTCTTATATCACTAAGATCAAGACACAAACACAGGGAGCTTCTACTTACAGAGTTACTGCTGCACTTAAAGCTGCTGCAAAAATCGAAGACGAAAGAGCGAATCTGCAATAGTCAAATAAGCATATATAAAAAAGGCATCCATTCGGATGCCTTTTTTTATGGTTTGTTTTTTTATAAAATCATTTCAGAATAAGGAATGATAACCGGAAAACCTTTGTCTTTAAAATACTCTTCCGGATTGTTTTTGGAAACCGCCAGCACAAAATCGCCGCCCCAGGCGCCAAGACTTTTAAGGATACCTTTAAAATCATAGAAGAAACGTTCTTTTACCGTTTCCATTTCTAAAATATCACTCAGCAGGATCTCGTGTTTTTCAAGCAGCGTTCCAAATTGCTGCAAATCGTTAGTGGCGGCTATAGCCGTTGTAATAGCGTCAATTTTAGGGATCATCGTGTCAATCCGGTGCTGTTTGTTGTAATAGCTCATGATAGCCGATTTACTGCTTTGCTTGTGGTTGAGATACACAAAGTACAGGTTACCGGTAAGGTCCGGATTAAAATCCAGCGCGGTAACGACCGGCGCTTTATCGGAATCCAGCCGGTATAAAATAGGCGTATTGTGCTGTGCACAGGCAATATCGTATCCGCTTCCGCCAAAACTGGCTTCCAGCAGCTTGTAAGCGTCAATGTTGAGCCATTGGGCAATATTGTTAATCAGGGTTGAAGAAGTGCCTAATCCCCACAAACGCGGAAATGTAAGCGTAGTGGTAATGGTATAGCCGTTTGCATCGTTCAGGAAATCCGGATTCAGGATGTTCGCTTCATGCAGTATGTCAATAAGCGTGTTTTTAATACCTGCTTCTGTATCGGCATGCTCTTTCCGGATAATGCTTTCAAATGAAATATCATCTTCAAACCACACGCTCGAATCGTTGTCGTAGCTTTTCCAGGAAATCGTTTGCTTTTTACCTTCTTCAATTTGAAGGTACTGCCCGAATTTTGTAGGCAAAGCAATGGCTGTTGCGCCATCGAGCACCATATATTCTGCGGTGAGCAAAAGCTTTCCGTTACTGTAAAAAGTTTTTTTCAAAGTAATTATGATCTTAGTTGTGCTAAATAATCCACTACGGCAGAATGACTAACCGTATGGTGCTCAAAATGAGCGACTACGTTTTGACGTTCTGCTTCGGTAGCATTAAACTGGTTTAAAATATTCATCAGGTGCATTTTCATGTGCCCCTGTTGGATTCCGGTAGTTGTTAAGGAACGCAAAGCGGCAAAATTTTGTGCCAGCCCGGCAACCGCTACCACCTGCATTAGTTCTTCGGCAGTAGGATTTCCTAATAATTCCAGCGCTACCTTTACTAGCGGATGTAATCCGGTTAAACCGCCAACGGTTCCCAAAGCCAGTGGAATTTCCATCCAGAAGGTAAAAATCCCGTTTTCAACTTTGGCATGCGAAAGACTGCTGTATTTTCCGTTTCGGGAAGCATACGCATGAACGCCGGCTTCCACTGCACGGAAATCGTTTCCTGTGGCAATTACAACCGCATCAATACCATTCATGATCCCTTTATTGTGGGTAACTGCACGGTAAGGCTCGATTTCGGCGATCTGTACGGCACGGATAAACTTTTCGGCAAACTCTTCCTGCGAAATGTGTTTGTCTTCTTTCAGATCCGAAACCGGGCAGGACACTTCGGCACGAACAATGCAGTTCGGTACGTAATTGGACAAGATGCTCATCACAACCTGAAGCTGTTTTTCGGTTTCCGAAAATAAAGCATACGTTAGCGCTTCTTCTTTTAAGGTTTTGGCAAACTGTTCCAGGCAGGAGTTGATAAAATTGGCTCCCATGCTGTCTTTGGTGTTAAAAGTAGCATGCAGCTGGAAATAATGTTCCAGTTCGGCTGTTTTGTCGCGCAGGACGATGTCTAAAATTCCGCCGCCCCGTTTTTGCATGTTTTTGGTAATGCTTTCGGTGTCGGAAAAGAATTTTGGTTTGATATACTGAAAGAAAGTTTTCAGTTTTTGGGTGTCACCTTTATAGATAAAATGAACCTGGCCTATTTTTTCGGTGTTCAATACCGTAGTTTTAAAACCACCGCGGTTGGACCAGAATTTTGCTGCTTTTGCAGCGGCAGCCACAACAGAACTCTCCTCGATGGCCATCGGGATCGTTGTGTTTTTCCCGTTAATCAGGAAATTTGGCGCCACGCCCAGCGGAAGATAAAAATTGGAAATGGTATTCTCGATAAATTCATCGTGAAGCTTTTGTAAAGCAGCATCGGAATTCCAATATTGGGTAATGATCTGTTTCGCATGTTCAGGATTGGCAAAATGGGTATTGGCAATCCAGTTTATTTTTTCGTCTTTCGATAACTTCGAAAATCCAGCAATAGCTTTCGTCATTTTTTCTTCTTCTTGAATTCTACTGCAAAGATATGATTTCGATAATGCAATTGAAGATAATTTTTAGAAGGCTTTTTTGAAGGAAATATAATTGTAAAATCTTAAAATATAGCACTCAAAATGGAATTGAAATTTTGCTTTTAACACAATAAGTTATGGCTAATTGATAAATTTTCACTAAAATTGGAAGTTTTTTACCATTTGACAAAATGAAACACTTTAAAAAATCGTTATTTTTGTTGTTACTGACTTCATTATCAGTAGTTGCTCAGCAAAAAATCACCTTAGAAGAGATTTGGGGTGGGGCTTTCAGGACGCAGGGAATGACTGCTTTAGAAGCCATGAAGAATACTAATCAGTATACTGTACTTAATTTTGACCGGAGTACAAAATCATCACAAATAGATTTGTATGATTTTGCGACTTTAAATAAAGTTGCGACATTAATTGATTCTAAAGACTTCAAAGAATTACAGGGAATTGACAGCTATACGTTCAATGCCGACGAAAAGAAAATTTTAATTGCAAACAATTCCGATCAGATTTTTCGTCATTCCTTCGTAGCAGATTATTTTATCTACGACACTGCTGCAAAAACACTAACCAAACTTGCCGATTATAAAGTACAGGAGCCTACTTTCTCTCCGGACGGAACTAAAATCGGATATGCTTACGGAAATAACCTGTATGTATATGACCTGGCAACTAAAAAACACACTCAGATCACAAAAGACGGAAAGAAAAATCATATCATCAACGGTATTACGGATTGGGTATATGAAGAAGAATTTTCTTTTGTACGTGCTTTCGACTGGAATGCCGGAAGTGATAAAATCGGATTTATCCGTTTTGATGAAACAGAGGTTCCGGAATTCTCGATGGATATGTACAACCAGGGATTATACCCAACGCAGGATGTTTTTAAATATCCGAAAGCAGGAGAGAAGAATGCCGTGGTTTCCTTACACATCTACGATGTAAAATCGGGAACAACTAAAAAAGTGAACTTAGATAACTATAACGATTTCTATATTGCCCGTATCAAATGGACCAATGAGGCCAATACGTTAAGTGCTCAGGTACTGAACAGACACCAGAACAATCTGGATCTTTTGTTTGTTGACGGAAATTCGGCAACGGCAAAAGTGGTGTTGAATGAGAAAGACAAAGCCTATGTGGATGTAACGGACAATTTAACGTTCTTAAAAGACAACAGTTTTATCTGGACAAGCGAAAAAGACGGATTCAACCAGATTTATCACTACGCTAAAACCGGAAAACTGATTAACCAGATAACCAAAGGAAACTGGGAAGTAACCAACTACTACGGATTTAATGAAAAAACCGGAACCATTTTCTACCAGTCTACAGAAAACGGGTCGATTAACAGAGACGTTTACAGTGTTAAACTAACCGGAAAAGACAAAAAGCGTTTAACGGAACTAACCGGAACAAACAGCGCTACTTTCAGCCCGAACTTCGAATACTTCATCAACTCTTTTTCGAGTGCTAAAAACGCGCCGAAACACACACTGCACGAAACAAAAACCGGTAAGCTTGTTAAAACGATCGTATCCAACGAAGCTTTGGAAAGCAAACTGGCGAAATATGATTTGCCAACAAAAGAATTTTTTGTTTTAACAACAGAAAAAGGAAACCAGCTGAATGCCTGGATAATCAAACCAAAAGACTTTGACCCGAATAAAAAATATCCGGTATTCATGTACCAGTATTCTGGACCGGGTTCCCAGCAGGTAAACAACGACTGGAACGGAACGGATGATTATTGGTTTATGATGTTAACCCAGCAAGGCTATATCGTGGCTTGTGTGGACGGACGCGGAACCGGTTTTAAAGGAGCAGAATTTAAAAAATGCACCTACAAAGAACTGGGTAAATTTGAAGTAGAAGATCAGATTGATGCTGCAAAAGTAATTGGAAACTATGCTTATGTAGACAAAACCAGAATCGGTATTTTTGGATGGAGCTACGGTGGATTCATGTCGTCCAACTGTATTTTTCAGGGAAGTGATACTTTCAAAATGGCTATTGCCGTTGCACCGGTTACCAGCTGGAGATATTATGACAGTGTTTATACAGAAAGATATATGCAGACGCCTCAGGAGAATGCCTCAGGATATGACAACAATTCACCTATTAACCATGTGAGCAAACTAAAAGGAAACTTCCTTTTGGTTCACGGAACTGCCGATGATAATGTGCATGTGCAAAATACCATGAAAATGGTAGAAGCTTTGGTACAGGCAAACAAACAATTTGACTGGGCAATTTATCCGGATAAAAATCACGGTATCTACGGTGGAAAAACACGTTTGCAGTTGTACACTAAAATGACCAACTTTATCAAAGAAAAGTTATAATATAAAACCAAACCAAAAAACCAAAAACAATACAAATGAGCGAAAAGACAGTAAAACAAGGACATCCAAAAGGACTTTGGGTATTATTCGGAACCGAAATGTGGGAGCGGTTCAACTTCTATGGAATGAGAGCATTGTTAACCTTATTCCTGGTTAACTCGTTAATGATGAAAGAAGAGGAAGCTTCCTTAATTTATGGTGGATTTCTTGGTTTATGCTATCTGACACCAATGTTGGGCGGTTTTATCTCCGACAGATTTTTAGGAAACAGAAACTGTATCATGCTGGGCGGGTCTTTAATGGCTATCGGACAGTTATTGCTTTTTACCAGTGCAACCGTATTCCCGTCTAACTTAGAGTTGGCAAAAACATTGATGTATGCTGCATTAGGTGTTATTATTTTCGGTAACGGATTCTTCAAACCGAATATTTCCAGTATGGTGGGAAGTTTGTATCCAAAAGAAGAAAAAAGCAAATTGGATACGGCTTTTACGATTTTCTACATGGGAATCAACATCGGAGCATTTTTAGGGCAATTTATCTGTCCTATTGTTGGTGACGTTAAGGATGCAGGCGGAATGCGGGATATCCATGCGTTTAAATGGGGATTCCTTGCGGCTGCATTAGCAATGACAATTGGTACCGCAGTATTCTTCTTCCTTAAAAACAAATATGTGGTAACGCCGGAAGGAAAACCGTTAGGAGGATTGCCTTCAGGACATAATTCGGCTGACTTTGAAGAAGGAGAAGCACAAAAAGCAGAATTCTCTTCCCTGTCATTAATCATTGCCGTTATTGCATTTGTAGGATTAGGATTTTTCTTCCATTATGTATTTGGACAAAACGTAATTTACTCGTTAATCTATTCCAGTGGTTTAACATTGGCAGGATTGATTTTATCGGATAAATCATTAACTAAAATTGAAAGAGACAGAATTTTAGTAATCTATATTGTTTCTTTCTTCGTGATCTTCTTCTGGGCTGCTTTCGAACAGGCAGGTTCTTCGTTAACCTTTATTGCCGATAACCAGACCGACAGAAACTTCTTCGGATGGCAGATGCCGCCGTCAATGGTGCAGATCTTCAACGGTTTATTCGTGGTGATGCTTGCAGTACCATTCAGTATTCTATGGGATAAATTAAGAGCAAAAGGAAATGAGCCGATTTCGCCAATGAAACAGGCTTTCGGATTAATGCTGATCGCAGTGAGTTATTTTATCATTGCTTACAATGTAAAAGATTTAGGAAACAGCGGATTGTTAGCCATCAAATGGTTAATCTTATTATACCTGATCCAGACGTGTGGGGAATTGTGTTTATCACCAATCGGACTATCATTGGTAGGGAAATTATCGCCAAAACGTTTTGCATCATTATTATACGGTGTATTCTTCCTGTCAAATGCTTCAGGATATGCTTTAGCAGGTACACTAGGATCTATTTTACCGGCTACCGGAGACAAATTCAAAAAAGCAGAGGAGCTTGGAATCGACCTTCAGGCAGTATTGGATAAAACCGTTACACCAACGGCTGAGCAGTTAAAATTATTAGCAGACAATCAAATCAGCGCACAATACCGTGTTTTTGCCGGATTTGAGATCCATAACCTATTCGAATTCTTTATGGTATTTGTGATATTGTGTGGTGCTGCATCTGTTGTTTTATTCTTATTAACTCCGGTTCTTAAGAAAATGATGCACGGAGTAAAATAATTTTAATGCTTAAATAACAATATATGTGGAATAAACATCCCAAAGCTTTACCGTTTTTATTCTTGTCAGAAATGTGGGAACGTTTCGGCTACTATTTAATGATCGGAATTTTTACATTGTATTTAAAAGATGTAGAAGCCGGCTTTGCAATGACCGAAAAAGAAGCTTCTGATTTATACGGAACTTTTATTGCTTTAGTATTTCTTACTCCATTTATAGGTGGATTAGTAGCAGACCGCTACTTAGGTTACAGAAAATCAATTATCATAGGCGGAATATTAATGGGAATAGGGTACTTCCTGATGGGAGTACACTCCATTACCGTCTTATATATAGCCATGACACTGGTTATTTTAGGGAACGGTTTCTTTAAACCGAATATCTCGACCTTATTAGGGAACTTCTATTCCAAAGAAGAATACAAAGACAAAAAGGACGAAGGCTACAATATTTTCTATATGGGAATTAATGTAGGTGCTTTTATCTGTAACTTCTTTGGTGCTGCTTTGCAGATCCTTTTAGGGTGGCATTGGGCCTTTATGGCTGCCGGAGTGGGAATGTTTATCGGAGTATTGATATTCATGTCCGGAACCAAACACTATGTAGGTTACGATCAGAAAAAAGGAGTACAGGAAGGCGACATGCCGTTCTGGAAAATTATACTGTTCATCCTGGTACCGTCTGCGGTATTTGGCGTAATCGGCTGGTTGTTGAAAGGCGTGGCTTCCGATACGAATCCGGACAGCTATATCTTCGGTTCCGACAGCACCGATGCCTTTATCTTTGCGTGTATTCCGGTTGTATTATTTTATGCCAGTTTGTATTTCAAAGCAAAAACAGAGGACAAAAGACCAATTGCAGCACTTTTAGCGATTTTTGGTGTGGTAATCCTGTTCTGGGCAGTATTCAAATTAAACGGATCGGCACTGACTACCTGGGCAGACCGTTATACCGACAGACAGACAACCGAAACAACCGCAAATGTGTTTAACGGGTTGAAACTGGCGAAGCAGGTTGAATTTAAAAAAGACTCTGTTGAATTATATGACGACCAGTTCCGACTGCAAAAAGAAAACGGCGTAGTCAAAAAAGAAGTAAATTATCCGTTATATTTTAGAAATGTAGCACCGGAAAAACTGCCTCAGGAAGGTTCCACAGTAAGCTTGTGGGCGACCAACTTAAGTCAGTCCATAAATCCGGGATGGGTTATTATTTTAACACCGTTAGTGGTTGCTTTCTTCACCTTTTTAAGAAACCGTAAAAAAGAACCGTCAACACCAACCAAAATTGCTTTCGGATTATTGATCTCCGCCTTATCGGTACTGGTAATGATTGCCGCGGTAAAAATGGGGAACAACGGAACCGAAAAAGTAAGTGTTTGGTGGCTGGTTGCCAATTATGGTATTATTACCATCGGAGAATTATTCTTAAGCCCTATGGGACTATCGGTAGTGTCCAAACTGAGTCCTACCAACATTACCTCGTTAATGATGGGCGGCTGGTTTTTGGCAACATCTATCGGAAATAAACTAAGTGGAGTATTAGCCAGTATGTGGGATACTTATGAAGATAAAACAGATTTCTTCTGGGTAAATTTCAGTCTTTTATTAGTGGCATCGTTAATGATGTTTGTACTGTTGAAATGGTTGAATGCGATTATGAAAGAAAAAGGAATTAATTAAACTATGAATACAAACTCGACTTTAGAGGAAATACAGAATTTTAAAGGCAAGTACCCCAAACAATTGTGGTACTTGTTTTTTAGTGAAATGTGGGAGCGCTTTAGCTTCTACGGAATGAGAGGGATGCTGGTTATCTTTATGGTAAACCAGTTAACAATGAATGAAACGGTAGCCAACCTGCAATATGGTGCTACCCAGGCTTTTGTTTATGCCTTTACCTTTATCGGCGGTTTGTTTGCCGATAAGATCCTGGGGTACCGCAAATCCCTTTTCTGGGGCGGACTGTTAATGATCGTGGGAAGTATTATTCTCGCGGTAGATCCCAAACAATTCTTCTTCTTCGGAATCAGCTTTACCATTGTAGGAACCGGATTCTTCAAACCGAATATCTCCACGATGGTCGGAAAACTGTACCGTGATGACGACAACAGAAGAGATGCCGGATTCTCCCTGTTTTATGCAGGAGTGAATTTAGGAGCGCTGATAGGCGGTTATATCTGTATCGCTGTGGCAAATGGAAGCATGTTAAGCTCTTTTATTCCGGAACACCTGAGATGGAATGTAGCGTTCGGATTTGCATCAATTGTGATGATTATCAGTTTGCTGACGTTTACACAAACTCAGAAAAGTCTGGGTGAAATAGGACTGTCGCCATTGCTGAATCTGGAAACGTCTAAAAGAAAAATGTATGAATATGCGACTTATATCGGTTCCTTACTGATATTGCCGATTATCATGACCATGGTTTCCAAAACAGAATACACCGATATTTTTATGTATATCATCGGACCGTGTTCTTTATTGTACCTGTTCTATGAAATGAAAAATTATTCCATAGCAGAAAATAAAAAACTTTTGGCGGCTTTGGTATTCATTATCTTTTCCATTTTCTTCTGGGCATTTTTTGAACAGAGTGGTGGTTCTTTGAGCCTTTTTGCAGCCAACAATTTAAATAATACCGTTCTGGGCGTGAAACTGGATCCGAACGGGGTAAACAACTCTTCCAACTCCTTTTTCGTAATCACGTTTGCTGCTTTAGTGGGTATGGTGTGGTTATGGATGGCTAAAAAGAAAATTGAACCGAATACCATAGTGAAATTCGGATTAGGATTCCTGTTTTTAGCCGGAGGTTTTTATGTGTTTTACTATACCAAGTTTTTTGCAGATGCTAACGGGATGACTTCTTTAGACCTGTTTACACTGGGATGGTTTGTAATTACTTTTGGAGAGCTGTGTCTGTCGCCGATTGGAATGTCGGCCATGACAAAACTTTCGCCGCAGAAACTACAGGCAGTTCTGATGGGAATGTGGTTCCTGGCGAGTGCCTACGGACAGTATTTTGCCGGATTATTAGGAGCTAATATTGCCAGCGCTTCGGAGCATGCCACCAACCTGGAAAAACTGACGATCTATGCAGACGGTTACAAACAACTGGCATTGTATGCCCTTATTGCGGGAGTTGTATTAATTGCCATTTCGCCTTTGGTGAAAAAATTAATGCAGGAAGTAAAATAATAATATTAAAATAGAATTGCTATAATGTCGACTGAATCTGCCAATCCGGATTTTTTCAAATCAAAAGTTTTAGGACATCCTTCGGGATTATTTGTACTGTTTTTTACAGAAATGTGGGAACGCTTTTCGTTTTATGGAATGCGGGTACTGCTGGTAAACTTTTTAACGATGGCTGTTGCCGGAGTGGCAATGCCGGGTTGGGGATGGAGTAGTGAAAATGCCGGAGCTTTATTCGGAACCTATGCCGGTTTGCTGTATCTGACCCCTATTCTGGGCGGAATGATCGCCGACCGTTTTATCGGGTACCGCTGGGCGGTAGTTGTCGGTGCCGGAATCATGACACTGGGACATGCCGCTATGGCCATAGAAACGGAATTCATGCTGTATTTCGGATTGGCTTTGCTGGTAATCGGAACCGGGTTTTTTAAACCGAACATGACGTCCATTATCTCCGAAATGTATAAAGACCTGCCGGAGAAAAAGGACGGTGCCTATACCATTTTTTATATGGGGGTAAATGCCGGAGCCTTCTTCGGAATGATGCTTTGTGGCTACCTGGCCGAAAAAGTAGGCTGGAGCTGGGGATTCGGACTTGCCGGAATCTTTATGCTGTTAGGAACGTTGCAGTTCTGGATGGCCAAACCGCTTTTCGGAACAATTGGTGAAGTACCAAAAAAAGAAAAACGCGAAGCCGCGGCAGCAGCTGCCGAAAAAAGAAACCCTTTTACGACTTTGGATAAAATTCTGATTCTTTTAACATCCGTTATCGGAGTTTTATTTATTTTTAATGACCCGTTATCAAAAATAGGCAATATCAATATCTTACCGCAGGAATTTATTGTTTCCAAAGAAACATTAGCCGGACCATTAGTGGTTATTCTGATCGGATTGGTCTTGTTCCTGTTCCTGATTGTGGGAAGGATTTTACGATATGACAGAATTGTAAGAGACCGGATGTTTGCGTTTATCGTATTTGCATTTTTCACGGTTTTCTTCTGGATGTCTTTTGAACAGGCAGCGACTTCTTTGGTGTTGTTTGCAAGAGATTTCACAGACAGGGCACTCGATGGAAACTCGCTGGTTATTTTCAATACGGTCAATGCCTTGCTAACGATTATTCCGTTAGGGATTATTACCTGGGTATTGGTACTGTTGTTCAAACAAACCAAATCGGTAATTTTAAAATCGAACATCACGCTTTTTGTTTGTTTCGGCTTAATGTGGGGAATTGTTTTGTGGATGCTGTACCGGGAATTTACAAGTGAAAATTCTGAAGTTACCGTTTCGTGGTTCAGTACGCTGAATTCGTTCTTTATCATTGTTTTTGCATCGTTATATACAAAATGGTGGGATAGCAAATACAACCCAAGTGCTGCCGTAAAATACGGATTGGGATTAATCATCATGGGACTTGGTTTTGCAGTGCTGGCTTACGGCTCTTCGGCTATACCGCAGGGAGCAGTGGCAGGAACGGTTAGAGTGAGCATGATCTGGCTTATCCTGGCCTATTTACTGCATACCCTTGGCGAACTGTGTCTGGCTCCTGTAGGCTTGTCCTATGTGAGTAAACTGGTTCCGGGCCGGATGATTGCTTTTATGTTCGGAATGTGGTACCTGGCGATTGCCATCGGGAATAAGCTTGCCGCAAGTGTTGGAGGAATGATTGACGATATTGTGAGAGATTATGATATGTCTACCTTCTTTTTAATTTTTACATTTGTACCGTTGGTGGCCGGTGGTATCGTGATACTGTTGAACCCGGTATTGAAAAAATTAATGCACGGCGTAAAATAAATTAAGACCTGATATATGAAAAAAATAGGATTAGTATTGGTTTTTGTTCTGGTAAGCTTTTGGGCTAATGCGCAGGAAGCGGCAACATTAGAATGGTATACCGATGTTAAAAAAGCGGTACAGTTATCGGAAAAAGAAAAGAAACCGCTGTTCTTATTTTTTACAGGAAGTGATTGGTGCGGATGGTGCATCCGCTTGCAGAAAGAAGTTTTTTTACAACCGCAGTTTGTAAGCTGGGCAAAAGAAAATGTTATTTTAGTGGAGCTGGATTTTCCAAGAAGAAAAGCACTGGCACCGGAAGTACAGCAAACAAACAACCAGTTAATGAACATGTTTGGTGTTCGCGGTTATCCTACAGTATGGTTTGTAAAAGCCACTGAAAAAGACGGGAAAATTAATTTTGAAAAATTGGGAAGCTCCGGTTATGTTGCCGGCGGTCCCGCTGTTTGGTTAGAAGGAGCAAATCAGATAATAAAGAATATTAAATAAAAAAGAACATGAAAAAAATACTATTAATGTTATTCCTTACCGTTGGAGCAATAACGGCTCAGGCACAGGAAATCAAATGGATGACATTTGACGAGGCTATTAAAGCACAAAAGAAAAATCCGAAACCGATCTTTATGGACGTGTATACCGATTGGTGCGGGCCATGTAAAATGTTAGATAAAAATACCTTTAGCGATAAAGAAGTAGCCGATTTTGTGAGCAAGAATTACTATGCTGTAAAATTTAATGCAGAAGGAAATTCGGAAGTAAACTATAAAGGTAAAAAATATGCCAATCCGGGTTTTGATCCGAACAGAAGAGGCAGAAACGGTGTTCATGAATTTACCATGTTTTTACAGGTTCAGGGCTATCCGTCTATGTTTATCTTAGATAAAAAAGGGGAGTTAAAAGCACCACTTGTTGGTTACAGAACTCCTGAAGAATTGCTAAAAGATTTAAAAGGTTAATTTGTATTAGCAATTTTATAAAATCCCTTTTTACTCGTAGCGTAAAAAGGGATTTTTGTTTTTTCGCAGCTTTTCTCCCATCGTTTTACATCCGATTTATAATTGGTACCGTCTGCAATAACCAGTTCCGGCTGTAAGGCTGCCATAACTCTTTCCAGATTGATTTTCGGAGAACCCGTCAGGATAATCACATCCGGTTTTCTGCCAACAGCATACAATCCGGAATGATCGATAATAAGGATCTTCCGGTTCCCGTAAAAAAGCAGCTGCTGTAACGGAAAGCAACGCACTTCCGGATTAAACAAACCTTTACGATACATTTTAAGATTGTAATTGTCTTCAATTAAACTGTCGTTGCTGAAAGCGCGAACGCCGCCCTTTTGTTTTACAGTAATCAAGGGATGCTTCCGGTTGTTAAAAATAACCAGTTCGTCTTTCTGCCGTATATTCGTCAGGGTCACCATATAAACTAACTGCAAAATCATCACGGTGACCAGCCACCCGGCAAACCGGGGAAAGCTCTTTTTTCGCAGCCAGAGCAAAAAGAGAATAAGGCTCAGGTACAGGCTGATCATCAGCAAAAAAGTAAATGGAATATCTTTGATAACAAAATCTTTAAAAGAGGCAACCCAGGCAATATAATCATTCATCACTTCAATTAAAAAAGAAAGCAGGCGCCCGAAAAATACCGCAACAGCAGCAGAAACAAAATTCAGGGCCAGGACGAATATTCCCAGGATCAGGATAACCGTAGAAAGCGGTATCACAACCATATTGGCCAGCAGGAAGGGTGACGGAACCTGGTTAAAGTAATACAAACACAGCGGCATCACACCAATTTGCGCGGCCAGCGAAATAAGGGCAGTGTCCGTAAAATAATGGAGGATCCGGTTTTTGCCAAACTTTATTTTCCGGTAAAATGGCTGCAGCCAGACAATAGCAAAAACGGCAATATAGCTCAGCTGAAAACCAACATCGAAAAGAAAATCCGGTTTAAACAGCAGCAACAGCAATACGGATACTGCCAGCGAATTGTAAATATTGGTTGTCCTGTTCAGGAATAGCCCGAAACTAATGATGCTGAACATCGTCACGGACCGGACAACAGATGCCGAAAGTCCGGATAGTATGGCAAAGATCCAAAGAAAAGCAAGCACGGATACTAATTGCAGGATATTGCCCTTTTTGTGCTTTTTAAGCGGTTTAATTATAAAAAGCAGCATTCCGTATAAAACGGCAATATGAAGTCCGGAAATAGCAAGGATATGCACCACGCCGGCATCGGTATAACTGCTCGATGTTTCTTTTTCCATATCCTGTCGCTGTCCGAGAAGTAGAGCGTCAATAACATGCTGCACTTCCGGCCGGAAATGATGTATGGAAAAACCGGAAAGCAGTTTGTCGCGGTAGCGGGCAGTATAAAAATCAAAATTTCTTTTTTGGCCGGTCTTTACAAAATTACCGCTATCCAGGTGCAGCTGGTGGAACACACTTTGCTTTTCCATATACGCGGCATAATCAAAATGGTAAGGATTAAAGGCTCTGGGAATGAGGGTTACAGGACCGTTAAGCAACAACACATCACCAATGGCCAGCTGTTCTATGGCAGTTGTTTTCGGGATGTTTAGCAGTAACGTTCCGAAAACCGGATGCCGGTTTATTTCGGTAATGGTAAAATAGTACTTTTCGGCAAAAGCGTTGGGTTTTAAACGTTCGGAAAGTGTTCCCCGGATTTCATTACGGTCTTCTTTCAGATAACGGGTATAATGCCGCGGGTGATTCGGTTCATAATGAACATGATGCACGAAGCTTCCGGCAGCAAAAGAAAACAGGCAGAGCGTTAAGCCGAAATAATTTTTCTGTAAAAAATCTTTTTGTGAAAAATAATAGCTCAGGCAGAAGACAAAGCCGGTAACACTGCAAAACAGCAGCAGGTTGTTTGTGTCGGGCTTCCGGTAAAAATCATAGAGTATGCCCGATACAAAAAAGAATACAATCGCTATTATGGGATATCGCAATACCTTCATAAATTCTAAGGTATTGAAAAATAGCGGTATATGAAAATTATTTTAGTTCACCATTCGGTTGGCCTGTACAAAAGAACGCTCATAATAAGGCTCTTTTGTGGAAGAAATAATGACACCGCTGGAGGTAGAAGAGTGGATAAATTTAATTTCATCTTCCACAACTTCCACAACAAGTCCTACATGGTTGATAATGCGCTTACCGTTGGTTCTGAAAAATACCAGGTCACCGCGTTTAATGTCTTTGAATTCCAGTCGTTCTCCCACTTTTGCCATATCGTTGGAACTGCGGGGCAGCGATAAGTCAAAAGAACTGAATACGGCAGTTACCAGTCCGGAACAATCCATTCCTTCACGGGTCGTTCCGCCACCGCGATAGCGAACACCCAGGTAGTCCATAGCGGTATTGGTTAACTGTTCTGCAATATAGCTGTCGCTTCCATCGCTTACAATAATATCGTTTTCCGGTTCGTCTTTTTCAACCAGTTTACGTTTTTTACGATCGGTTTTCCGGGATTCTTCTTCCGCTTTTTTGTCAGCTTTAGAAGATTTTGAAGAGGAAGCTACAGTTTTTGATCTTTCTTTCTGAGTATAGGAATAGAGTCCTTTTTTTTCGGCTTCTTTTTTAGAAGTAATAATTGTTGGTGCTGTAGACTTACAGGAAACCACTAAAAATAATAAAAAGAATACTTGTATAACCTTTCTCATGATCAATCGCTTTTGAACAAAAATAGGGAAATATTTTCGCCGGCTTATGTTAAATTATTTATAATTAACTGTGCTGTTTTCTCGCTCGCGCCTTCGCCACCAAGCTTTTCTTCCAGTAAATCATATTCTTTCAAGAGCTTAGCGCGGTGATTCGGTTCTAATAATTTAGAGAGTTCCTGTTTGATTTTTTTAGGATTGCAATCGCCCTGAATCAATTCGGTAACCACTTCTTTATCCATGATCAGGTTTACAAGCGAAATGTATTTTAAGGTAATGATACGCTTGGCAATCTGGTAGGAAATCCAGTTTCCTTTATATAAAACAACTTCGGGAACCTTAAATAAGGCAGTTTCCAGTGTTGCCGTACCGGAAGTAACCAGGGCGGCATGTGCCACGCTTAACAGATCGTAGGTTTTGTTGGAAATAAAGTGTACCCTTTTGTTGGTCAGGAATTGCTGGTAAAAAGAAAAATCCTGGCTTGGTGCCCCGGCGATCACAAACTGGTATTCCGGAAAAGCATCCACTACAGAAAGCATTTCCGAAAGCATTTTGGAAATTTCCTGCTTTCTGCTTCCGGGCAGCAGGGCAATAATCGGTTTTTCATCCAGATCGTTTTCCTGTCGGAATCGTGCCGTATCGGTTTTTTCGCGATAGTGGATAGCGTCAATCAGCGGGTGGCCTACAAAAGCTACCGGGAAATGGTGTTTCTTTTCGTAAAAATCTTTTTCAAAAGGCAGGATGACATACATTTTATCCACATCCCGTTTGATGGCATTGATGCGGTTTTCTTTCCACGCCCAGATTTGCGGGGAAATATAATAATGGGTTTTCATACCCAGCTCTTTTGCCCATTTTGCAATGCGCATGTTAAAACCGGGATAGTCAATGAATATCAGCACGTCCGGCTGAAAAGCCAGTATGTCGGCTTTGCATATTTTAATATTGTTAAGGATCGTTTTAAGATTCATAACCACTTCCGCGAATCCCATAAAAGCAAGGTCGCGATAATGTTTAACTAAAGTGCCTCCGGTTTTTTGCATCAGATCGCCACCCCAAAAACGTATTTCGGCATTCGGGTCGTGTTGGTAAAGGCGCTTCATTAAGTTCGAACCATGAAGGTCGCCTGATGCTTCTCCGGCTATAATGTAATATTTCATCGCTTGTTGATTTCTGTGTACTGTTATAGGATAACGGTTAATATTGCTAAAACGATAGTGGCTAGGATAACGCCACGTGCCATTTCTTCCTTGCGGAATTTTAATAATAAAAAGAACGAGATCAGGTTGAAAACAGCGCCAAGGGTAATGACCTTTCCGGATAAGTTTTGCTGACGGATAAATTTCAGACCCTGAATGGTGTGAATGTCCGTAAACAATAACAGGAACAGGCAGGAGCCAAGGCCTGCGGCAAGTATTCCGATTATAAATCCTATTATTAAATCTTTTGTACGCATCATCGTTTTAATCTTAATTGTTCAGATTCCAGGTGTTCAACTGCTGGATGGCATGGTGTGCGGTAAGGTCGAACTGAACCGGCACAACGGAAATATAACCATTGGCCAAAGCCCACTCGTCTGTATCTTCTCCTTTATCCTGGTTGACAAACTCACCGGTAAGCCAGTAATACTCTTTTCCCTGCGGATTTGTTCTTTTGTCAAAACGCTCTTCCCACATGGCTTTTGCCTGACGGCATATTTTGATTCCCTTGATTTCCTGAGCAGGAAGTTTCGGTAAATTCACATTCAGAATAACGCTGTCCGGCAGGCCTTTTTCCAGAACCTCCAGGGTGATTTTTTTGACAAATTCCTTTGCCGGCTCAAAATCGGCATTCCAGCTAAAATCCAGTAAAGAGAAACCAATGGCGGGAATCCCTTCAATACCGGCTTCTACAGCGGCACTCATGGTTCCGGAATAAATAATATTGATAGAAGAATTAGAACCGTGGTTGATGCCCGATACACATAAATCCGGTTTGCGCTTCAGGATTTCATGAACGGCAATTTTAACACAGTCTACCGGAGTTCCGGAGCAGCTGTATTCGGTATCCAGGTCGGCATCAATGGTAACTTTCTCTACATGCAGCGTATTGTTGATGGTGATAGCATGTCCCATAGCCGATTGCGGACTGTCCGGAGCGACTACCACAACTTCCCCGATTTCTTTCATTACACTAATCAGTGCTCTGATTCCCGGTGCCACAATACTGTCGTCATTCGTAACCAATATTAAAGGTTTCTTACTCATTTTGGGGGTATTTTTTTAGTTTCGCTAAAGTAAGCAATTTCTAAATTTGTCCTGGTACAATTTTTGATTTTTAAAGTTTTGGAATATCTGTGATAATTCCGTAATGAAAAGAAACCTTTAACAAAAAATTATCCGTATATTAAGAGAGTAACATCCTTTTTTATGTAATTTAGTTGAAAAATAGTAATGAATACTTTTTGGCAATTTATGAAGAGAAATTATAAGATTGTATTGGTGATAACCGCTTTGTCAGCAATACTTTGGAGTTTTATGCCTAACAAAAAAGCAGATCCTGAAAAAGACAAGCTTTTGCTGGAACTGTTGACATTTGTTTTAGAAAAAGGGCATTATGATCCTGTGGCGATGGATGACGCATTTTCAAAAAGTGTTTATAAAGAATATATTTCTGCCTTAGATCCTTCGAAACGATTCTTTATTCAGTCGGATCTGGATGAGTTTTCCAAATATGAAACGCAGATCGATGACATGATCAAAAATAAAGATCTGACCTTTTTTGATCTGACTTACCAACGTTTGATGGAACGTATGGCGGAATCAAAAAAAATCTATAAAGATGTACTGGACAAACCATTTGATTTCAATACAAATGAGGAGATCAGCGTGGATTATGACAAACAGCCGTTTTCTAAAAACAAATCGGAACTGAGAACCCGTTGGGAAAAACAGTTAAAACTGAATGTCTTGTCTTCGGTTACCGACAAGCTGAAATTACAGGAAAAAGAGAAAGAAGGTACAGCAGATAAAAAAGGAGCGGAAGGAACTAAAAAAGCTGCTGATTCCAAACCAAAAACAGTTGAAGAATTAGAGAAAAGTTCCCGTGAAACGACTTTAAAATCGTTAGACGAATATTTTGGATTCATTCAGGAATTAGACCGTGAAGACTGGTTCTCTGTCTATCTGAATGCTATTGTAGAGCGTTTTGACCCGCATACTTTCTACTTTGCTCCGGATGATAAAGAGAAATTCGATATCAGCATCAGCGGAAGCCTGGAAGGAATCGGAGCCCGTTTACAAAAGAAAAACGATTTCACCGAAATTACAGAACTGATCCCTGGCGGACCAGCCTGGAGAGGAAAACAACTGGAGCAGGGTGACCTGATCATGAAAGTAGCGCAGGGAAATGACGAACCGGTTGATGTGGTTGGAATGCGTCTGGACGATGTGGTGAAAAAAATTAAAGGTAAAAAAGGAACGGAAGTTCGTTTAACCGTTAAAAAAGTGGATGGAACCATTAAAGTAATTCCGATTGTCCGTGAAGTGGTTGAAATTGAAGAAACATACGCAAAATCGTCTTTAGTTAAAAAAGGGGATGCAACTTACGGCGTAATTTATTTACCGAAATTCTATATTGATTTTGAAAATAAAGATAAAAGAGATGCCTTTAAAGATGTGGCACAGGAAATCGAACGATTGAAAAAACAGAATGTTCAGGGAATCGTAATGGACTTGCGTGATAACGGCGGAGGTTCTTTGCAAACCGTTGTGGACATGGTAGGGTTGTTTATCGATCAGGGACCGGTGGTACAGATCAAATCGGCTAACGGTAAAAAAGAAGTACTGTACAACAAACAGTCAAAAGTACACTGGGATGGTCCGCTTGTGGTAATGGTGAATAACTTCTCGGCTTCGGCATCGGAGATTTTTGCAGCAGCTATCCAGGATTATAAAAGAGGTGTGATCATCGGAAGTAAACATACTTATGGTAAAGGAACCGTTCAGAATGTAATCGACCTGAATCAGTTTATCCGAAGCAATCCTTATGGTGATTTAGGTGCCTTAAAAACGACTACTCAGAAATTCTACAGAGTAAACGGTGGTTCTACACAGCGTGAAGGGGTGTTGAGTGATATCGTGATGCCGGATCGTTATTCTTATATCGATATGGGCGAACGTGATATTGACAATGCAATGCCTTGGGACAAAATTGATCCGGCAAATTACCAACCGGTAAAAGGACTTGATTTTTCAGGAACTATTGCCAAAAGTAAAGAGCGTATGGCAGATAACGAGCAGTTTAAACTGATCGATGAAAATGCGAAATGGATCAGCTCCCGTAAGGATATGAATGTGTACAGTCTGAATTTCAAAAAATTCAAAGCAGAAGAATCGGCAGTGGAAGCGACCGCTAAAAAATTCAAAGCTTTGGCAGATTATAAAAACAGTCTGACCTTTACATCATTGCCATACGAAATGGAATTGTTCAAAAACGACACCTTGTTAGCTCAGAAAAGACAGCGTTGGCACGAGAGTTTAAATAACGATGTGTATGTTGATGAAGCCTTGAATATCTTGACGGATATGAAAAGCATGAATGCCAATGTAAAAGGAACGATAACGTTAAAAGACAAAAAAAATAAAATTGTTGATAAAGTAAATTAATGAGTTTATCGAATCAATCTCTTACAGCTTTAGCGCTCCGGAAGTTTAGAAAAAACTTCTGGGGCGTTTTCAGTTTTGTGTTTATTGCAATATTAATCTTTGTAGCCGTGTTCGGCTATTTTATTGCTCCGGATAATTCCAAATATGCCAACTGGGGTGATTTGGCAATACGTTCCAAAGAACCCGGTTTTAAAGTGACCGTACTCCATATCCCGCTGGAAACACAGCCGGAAAGCCATTGGTATGATTACTTTACAGGACATCCGGATTATTTTACCAAAAAACCGGTTAACGCCTATAAAATAGCAAACGATTCCCTGTATTTTGACGAATACTCGGAAGACAAGAATATCGTTATCACCGATAAAATCCCGCTTTCCGCCTTCGGGAAAGAAAAGGATCCGGAAATGCTGAAGACAAAATACATAGTGGAGAAAACCTTTCTTTTGGGAACGGACAACCAGGGGCGGGACTTGCTGAGCCGCCTGATCATTGGTTCGAGAGTTTCAATTGCGATTGGTTTTGTCGCGGTACTGATTTCTCTGATTGTAGGGATTTTCTTTGGTGCCATTGCCGGTTATTATGGCGGTAAGGTCGATGCGTTTGTCATGTGGCTTATTAACGTGATCTGGTCTATTCCTACCTTGCTGCTGGTTATTGCGATAACACTGGCTTTAGGAAAAGGTTTCTGGCAGGTATTTGTAGCGGTCGGATTAACGATGTGGGTAGAAGTGGCCCGTGTGGTCAGAGGACAGGTTATGAGTATCCGGGAAATGCAGTATGTAACGGCAGCCCGGGCATTGGGCTATAAAAACAGCCGTATCATTTTCAACCATATTTTACCCAACAGTATGGCGCCGGTAATTGTAATTTCGGCAGCTAATTTTGCTTCGGCCATATTGGTGGAAAGCGGACTGAGCTTTTTAGGACTGGGCGCACAGGTTCCGGTTCCGAGCTGGGGTTCCATGATTAAGGATAACTATAATTATATCATATTAGGAAAGCCGTATCTGGCGATTATCCCGGGAGTAGCGATGCTGCTGCTGGTATTGGCCTTTATGATGATAGGAAATGCGCTCCGGGATGCCCTGGATGTAAAAGCATCATAAATAGCAATAATAAAAAAGCCATCGTGAAGATGGCTTTTTTATTAGGAATTAGAATTCAGGTTTTTTAATGCTAATTGCGCTTCCTGTAATTCTATTTTTCGTTCTTTATTTTTATTGGCAAGCTTTAAAAGCTTCTTTTTCCATTTGATGTCGTCTTCATCAGTAAGCTTGTTACGGTCTTTCAGATTTCGGTATTTTTCATTTTGTTTGTCCAAATCTTTCTGACTGCTCTGAACTCTGTCGGTTGCTTTATGCACATTCTTTTGTGCTTTTTCAAGATTGGCATGTGCCTTTTCGGCTTTCTTTAATTCTTTAGCCAATCTTTTTTGTTCCTTTTCGGCTATTTTTCGCTGTTTTTCGGCTTCCTTAAGTGCCAGCGCTTTTTCATTGTCGAGCTTTTCTTTTTCAATACGCTCTTTTTCTTCTTTGATTCTTTTTAATTCGTCCTGTGTTTCTTTAATATGTGTTTCAGCATTGGTTGTTGTTTCTTTAGCGATTTCCTGTCCAAAACTAAATTGTGTTGCCATAATCAACACAGCCAACATTAATTTCATTCTCATAAATTATACTTTTTTGAATTGTAAAATGCGTTATAACTATTTGCTATCTTTACAAATGTAACAAAAATTATACCATATACTGATTAATTGCGATGAAGAGTATTGTAATCCCGATAAAACTGGCTGTCCTGATTTTTTTGCTGCATTCGTGCCGTCAAAACACTGAAAATACAGTGGTAATCAGTAATGAACACCCGAAAGAGAGTATTGTATCGCCGGTAAGTCCGGTCCTGCAAAATGGATTCGATTATTATCCGACCTCTACTACCGGTGTGGTTATTACCCACAACAGTTATACGTTTTCGTATGCCGAAGATTATGAGCAATCGGAGTGGGTAGCCTATACGCTAACGAAAAACGACTTTTCAAACAGGGATTACAAACGACCTTTTTTTATTGAAGATAATGCGGTAAAAACGGGTTCTGCCAGTTGGAAAAACTATAAAAATTCCGGTTACGATAAAGGACATTTGTGTCCGGCGGGCGATCGGAAAAAGGATTATGAAATGTATCAGGAAACATTTTTAACGTCCAATATTTCGCCCCAGCGGCATGATTTTAACGATGGTGTCTGGAACAGGCTGGAGCAGAAAGTACGCTACTGGGCTACAAAATACGACGGACTTTATGTTGTGACCGGCGGTGTATTGTCGGATAACCTGAAGACTATCGGGAAGGAGCAGGTAGCGGTTCCGGACTATTTCTACAAGGTTTTAATGACTAAAAAAGGCGATAAGATGATTGGTTTCCTGGTGCCGCATGAAGCCAGCGAGAAACCGCTTTATGAATTTGTTGTGGATGTGGATACCATCGAAAAATTAACCGGTATTGACTTCTTTCCGCAATTACCGGATGCTTTAGAAAACAAATTCGAAAAATCGAGTGATTATAAAGGCTGGAGTTTTAATTAACTACCATTCGTTTACCTTATTCGCATCCATTTTCAGGAAGATAAACAGTAAAATCGTAAAGGCCCACAAGCTGGAACCACCGTACGAGAAAAAGGGCAGTGGTACTCCAATGGTCGGGAACATTTTAATTAGCATTGAAATGTTTACAAAGAAGTGGGTAAACAGGAAAGTGGCTACACAATACCCGTAGACACGGCTAAACTTTGTTTTCTGGTGTTCGGCCAAATAGATGATCCGCAGGAATAGCGTCACGAATAACGCGATAACAACTGCAGCTCCGGCAAATCCCCATTCTTCACCAACAGTGGTAAAAATATAATCCGTATGCTGTTCGGGAACGAAACCGCCTTTTGTCTGTGTTCCTTCCAGGTAGCCTTTTCCGATCCAGCTTCCGGAACCAATCGCAATCATGGACTGGTTTAGGTTGTATCCTTCTTTCTGCATGTTGACATCTTTACCCAAAAGTACATTGATCCTGTCTTTCTGGTGCGATTCCAGTACATTTTCATATACGTAGTCTACCGAGAATACAAAACCGGTAATCAGTACGAAAATGATACCGTACACGAGCGGATTCCGGTTAATTCGCCGGTTAAAGATATAGTGTATAATCATGATCATCAGCGCCAGGATTACAATGAAAACAGGCTTGATAATCAAGGCAAGGACAAAGAGTATAATCGCGATAAATCCGGTCCATAAATACCAGCTTGGCAAACCTTCCCTGTAAAGTACGAATACCAGTGAGATAAAAATCATGGCACTACCGGCATCGGGCTGGAGCATGATCAGGATAACCGGAAAGCCAAAAACGGCCAGCGCAAGTACCTGATGGCTGAATTGTTTGATGTTTATCTGGGTGTCACTCAGTAGTTTGGCGAGTAACAAGGCTGCTGCGGTTTTCACAAATTCCGAGGGCTGGAAACCGAAACCGCCAAACTGATACCAGTTGGTCTGTCCTTTAATGGTTTTACCAAAGGCGAAGAGTCCTAATAACAACACGATACCGAGGGCGTAAAAGACGACGGCATATTTCTCGAAAATCTTGGCATCCACAGATAGTATTGTGAAGATCAACGGAATTGCCAGAAGAATGAACAGCATCTGTTTTCCGTAAATCTGACTCAGGTCAAATATGGACGTTTGTTCCAATGGTAACGAAGCAGAATAGATATTCATCCATCCCATGGCAACTAATACAATATAAATAAGTATTGTAATCCAATCGATATTACTCGCTACACTTTGGTTCTTCATTATTTGTTGTTAATTGTAAAAGGTAATCCGCTGGTAACCTTGTCATATTCGTGCTGTAGGCTTCCTTCCAGCATTCTTTTTTCTAAATCTGTTCGGGTAATGGTACCTCTGAGGTATTTTTCAATCATTAAGCTGGAAATAGGTCCTGCCCAACGCGCACCCCAATATCCGTTTTCAACCAATACCGCAATAGCGATCTTAGGATCGTTTCTGGGCGCAAATGCAACGAACACGGAGTGGTCAGTAAGCTGAACACGTTTTCCGTTAATCTTGGTAAAGTTTTCGGCAGTACCGGTTTTACCGCAAATTTCAATGCCGTCTACGCGCAGGCTTCTTGCCGTTCCCATATTGTACACGTCAAAAAGACCGTCAATAACCGGACGGAAATATTGTTTGTCAATAGTAGTAACGTGTTTGGTCGTGAATTTTTTATCGATCTTATGCTTTTCAATCTTTTTAATTACGTGAGGAGTGTAATAATACCCTTCATTCGCAATGGTAGCCATCATGCTGGCTAACTGAATAGGTGTCATGGTAACCTCACCCTGACCGATAGAATTGGAAATAATGGTTGTTCCTTTCCATCCGCCGTTTGGATACCAGCGATCATAATACCTTGATGTCGGAATATGTCCTTTTCTTCCCGGAGGTAAGTCGTAGCCCATGAAGTTACCCAATCCGAAGCTTTTCAGATGGCCGCTCCAGGCATCAACTCCAAATCTCGGTTTGCTGTATTTTTCGATCGTTCTTTTGTAAACATTGGCAAAATAGGCATTACAGGATTTGTAAATACCGTTGTGAAGCTGGATGTTTCCGCCCGGGCAGTGGCATTTCATAAAAGCACCTCTACCATAAGAAAACCCGTGATGACAAACAAATGAGGTGTTTTCATCGATTACTTCTTCCTGTAAACCGATCAATCCGGTAAGTATTTTAAACGGTGATCCGGGAGGATATTCGGCCAGTAACCCCCTGTCGTATAACGGTTTTGCGATAGAATCGTTAAACAGCATGGTGTAGTTTTTTGAACGCTCGCGACCCACTAAGATAGCCGGGTCATAGGACGGAGCGGTTACCAGTGCCAGGATCTCACCGCTTTTCGGATCGATAGCCACGATACCGCCTCTTTTGTTAACCATTAAGGATTCGCCGTATTTCTGAAGCTCGGCATCAATGGTTAGTGTAATGTCTTCTCCCTGTATGGCGATCGTGTCATAGATACCGTCTTTATAAGGACCTATATCCCTGTTGAAACGGTCACGCTGGATGTATTTTACCCCTTTGGTTCCTCTCAGGATGTCTTCATACATTTGTTCGACACCCTGCATACCAATCAGGTCCCCGCTTTTATAGTACGGGTGTTTTTTGATAATGTTGTCGTTAACCTGGGTAATGTAGCCAAAAATATTGGCACCAACATTTACCTGGTAATCCCTTAGCGAACGCTTTAAAATTTCAAAACCGGAGAACTTTCTGATTTTTTCCTGAAAGGCCGCATATTCCATCTTGTTCAGCTGTGCGATGAACACAGAAGGAAGCATTGGACTGTACACACGGGCTTTCTGGATTTTTTTGATGAATTCTTCTTTCGTGATATTTAACAGGTTGCAGAATTCAAGAGTATCAATATTTTTAACGTCTTTTGGGGTAACCATAATGTCATAAGACGGCTGGTTAGCAACCAAAAGCTGTCCTTTACGGTCATAGATATAACCGCGTTCCGGATATTCATATTTAATTTTAATCGCATTGTTATCCGATTTCTGAATATACGAATCATCTAAAATTTGCAAATAGAAAAGCCTTGCCATTATCAGCAGTGCTGAAATAACAATCAAACCAGGTAATAAAAGTTTTCTCATCGTTTGCTAGGCTTAATTAAATAAATAATTATGATGCAAAGTAGTAAAGTAAATATTGTGCTTAGTAAAGTTCGTAATAAAATATCCCAAATAAAATTAAAACGGAATATTTCTAATAAATAGAGTACCAAATGGTGGGTTACCACAGCTATTAGTATAAATGAGAAACGCTCGGGGGAGAGCTTATCGGTTATTTTAACGGTTTGGTATTCGTAACTCACTCCAAATGAAAACCGGAAGAAAGCCGGTCTGAAATAAGCCAGTGTAACGCAGGCAGCCGCATGTACGCCTCCCGAATTGGAAAACATATCCATGATAAGGCCCAGGAAGAAACTGGCCATCAGCAATCCTGCTTTATTTCCGTTAACCGGATATAAAATTATAAAAAGGATATACGGATAGGGATTGATAAAACCTAGAAAATTAATGTTGTTAAAAATAACAACCTGTATGGCAAGTAGCATTACAAACCGTAAGCTATTTGTAATAAACGTGCTATTCATTTTTTGTTTCTTCTTCTAGTTTCTGGATTTCTGCTCTTTTCAAATTTTCAATTACATACACATGACCTAAGTTCGTCATGTCGTTGAATAACCGAACATTAAGGGTGTAATAATTGGTCGCCTTATCGATATATACTTTGTCAATCGTTCCGATAGGAATGTTTTCCGGGAAAATTTCCGAACGCCCACCGGTTACGATGGTGTCTCCTTTTCTAACGGAAGCCAGTCGCGGTACGTCGATTAACTGTGCAAAACCAACATTACGTCCGTTCCAGATCAGGGAACCGAAATGGTTGGACTTTTTGATTTTCGCATTGATCTGCGATTTGACGTTTAAAACACTTTGTACAGTCGAATAACTGGACGATGTCTTTTCGATAATCCCGACAACACCTAAGCTGTTCACAACGCCCATATCGGCTTTTAAACCGTCTTTTTCACCGCCCAATAACGTCAGGTAGTTTTCTTTACTGTTAAAAGTGTTGTTGATTACTTTGGCATTATACACTTTAATATTCTCCAGGCCGGACGGTTTCGGCATCGAAACGTTAGTGCCCAAAGAATCCACTCCGTTGTAAAGCAGTTTTTTCAGTTCTGCATTTTCGAAAGCCAACTGGTTGTTTTGCTCGCGAAGATTCAGGTATTCTTTTACATTATTGATTTTTTCGTAAACAAAACCGGTAAATGCATTTGCCGAACTGATATAACGGCTCCTGTGATATGAGTGCGATTGTATCGTTAAAGATAAAGAAATGCCCAAAAGCAGCAAAAACAGTAACTTGTTACTGTTTTTTAATATAAAGTTAAAAATTTGCTGCATGAATTATTTCTTTATTTGATAAGTATCCCTTTAAATTTCTGAATGTTTTTTAATGCCATTCCGGTTCCTCTAACTACTGCCCGCAATGGATCTTCAGCGATGTAAACCGGTAAATCAGTTTTTTGTGAAATTCGTTTATCAAGTCCTCTTAGCATCGATCCTCCACCGGCAAGATAAATTCCGGTATTGTAGATATCTGCTGCTAATTCCGGAGGTGTCTGCGATAAGGTTTCCATAACGGCATCCTCGATACGCTGAATGGATTTATCCAAAGCTTTTGCGATTTCACGATACGATACATCCACCTGTTTCGGTTTTCCTGTTAACAGGTCACGTCCCTGTACAGACATGTCATCCGGCGGCGTATCCAGATCTTCTGTCGCAGCTCCGATAGCAATTTTAATTTTTTCAGCCGTGCTTTCTCCAACGAAAAGGTTGTGCTGGGTTCTCATATAGTATACAATATCGTTCGTGAAAACGTCACCGGCAATTTTAACCGATTTGTCACATACAATACCGCCCAAAGCAATAACTGCAATTTCTGTTGTTCCACCACCGATGTCTACAATCATGTTTCCTTTCGGTTGCATAATGTCTACACCAATACCGATAGCCGCAGCCATAGGCTCATGGATAAGATATACTTCTTTCCCGTTTACTCTTTCGCAGGATTCTTTTACCGCACGCATTTCCACTTCGGTAATACCGGAAGGGATACAAACCACCATTCGCAAAGCCGGTGTGAACATTCTCTTTTTAAGCGCAGGAATACTTTTAATGAACAAACTGATCATTTTTTCCGACGCATCAAAATCAGCAATTACACCATCCTTTAAAGGACGTATGGTTTTAATGTTTTCATGAGTTTTACCCTGCATCTGGTTTGCTTCTTTACCAACGGCAATAATTTTCCCAGAAACACGATCACGAGCAACTATAGATGGACTATCAACGACAACTTTGTCATTGTGGATTATAAGGGTATTTGCGGTACCAAGGTCAATCGCAATATCCTCAGTCATGAAATCAAAAAATCCCATACAAAAAAGGGTTTAATATATTTATAAATAATTAGCCTACAAAAATAATAAAATTAATGTTTAAAATGACGAACACCCGTAAATACCATTGCAACTTTATTTTCATTGCAATAGTTAATGCTTAATTCGTCTTTAATAGAGCCACCAGGTTGAATTACAGCTGTAATACCAGCATTTTTCGCTAACTCAACACAATCCGGGAACGGGAAAAAAGCATCGCTTGCCATAACCGCTCCGTTTAGATCAAAATGAAATGAATTGGCTTTTTCTACTGCCTGGCGTAACGCATCAACACGTGATGTCTGACCGGTTCCGGAAGCACACAATTGTTTGTTTTTAGCAAAAACAATAGTGTTGGATTTAGTATGCTTACAAATTTTAGAAGCAAATAGTAAATCGTCAATTTCTTGCGCTGTAGGTGCTGTAAAGGTAACGGTTTTTAAGTGCTCTTTATTGTCTGTAATGTTATCTTTATCCTGAATTAACATTCCGTTAAGACATGTTCTTACCTGTTTTGTAGGTAATTCCACCTCATTCTGAATCAGGATGATTCTATTCTTCTTTTCTTCTAAAATCGCAATTGCTTTTTCGTCATAAGCCGGAGCAATTACCACTTCACAAAACAGCTTGTTGATTTCTTCGGCAGCCGCTTCGTCAATTTTTCCGTTGGCGATTAAAACCCCTCCGAAAGCAGAAGTCGGATCACCGGCTAAAGCATCCAGGTAAGCTTCTTTCATCGTGTTTCGGGTAGCAATACCGCAAGCGTTGTTGTGTTTTAAAATGGCAAATGTAGGATTGTCATTTTTAAACTCGTTCATCAGGTTTACAGCAGCATCAACATCCAACAGGTTGTTGTAAGAAAGTTCTTTACCGTGTACTTTGGTGAACATTTTATCGAATTCGCCAAAGAAATATCCTTTCTGGTGCGGGTTCTCGCCATAACGTAAAACCTGACCGTCTGTAATACTTGCTTTGTAGATGGTTTCGTCTGTATTGAAATAATTAAAGATCGCTCCGTCGTAATGCGATGATACATGGAAAGCTTTAGTGGCTAACAAACGTCTGTTTTCAAGAGTGGTAGCACCGTTTCCAATAGTGATCATTTCTAAAAATAAAGCATACTCGTTAACGGAAGGAACAATAACAGTATCCTTGAAGTTTTTTGCTGCTGCACGGATTAAGGAAATTCCGCCGATATCGATTTTTTCAATGATATCCGCTTCACCGGCTCCGGAAGCAACCGTTTTTTCAAAAGGATATAAATCTACAATTACCAAATCAATTTGAGGGATTTTGTATTCCTCCATCTGCTGCACGTCACCTTCGTGATCCTGACGGTTTAAAATTCCGCCAAAGATTTTTGGGTGAAGCGTTTTTACACGTCCGCCTAAAATAGAAGGATAAGAAGTAACATCTTCTACAGGAACTACAGGAATACCCAGGTTTTTGATAAAATCTTCGGTTCCGCCCGTTGAATAAATGGTTACGTTATGGTCGTGTAATTTTCTAACGATAGGTTCTAATCCGTCTTTATCAAATACTGAAATTAAAGCAGATTGAATGGTTTTTGTAGTGTTCATTGTGTTGTTGTGTTTTTAAAGGTGCAAAAGTAGTTATTGTTACTTTAACATTCAAGATAATAGGGGTTAGATTTTGATGTTTTTTTATTTTTTTTCATTGTTTTCGTTACGATTAACAGCTTTATTTAGAGTGCTACTTTAGGCTTTGGAGTTTACTTGTGCCGCTGCCGGTAAAAGTGTGATTTTCGTTCTGTTAATGCCTGTGGATATTTGTCTTGTTTTTCTGTAACATTTCCGGTGTTTTAGGTACTAATTGTTTAGGATATTATTGAAAAAATAAAGAATTTTACAAAAGTCAAAACAGACACTATGCTTTTATATTTAAGACTGTTAAAAGAAAGCCTGAGTTTTGCACTCAATGCTTTGCGAAATAATAAGTTGAGAACCTTATTGTCCCTGTTAGGGGTGACCATAGGGATTTTCTCGATTATTGCAGTTTTGGCGGCTGTGGATTCTATGGACCGGAAAATTAAGAACGATTTAAGCGGTTTGGATAAGAACACGGTTTATTTAATGCGTTTTTCTTTCGGGCCTACAGATATCCCGCAATGGAAACGCGAGCAGTTTCCGGATGTTACCTACGAAGAATTTGATTATTTAAAGCGTTCGCTGAAAGAGATGGACAAAATTTCGTTCAATCTTTTTACCCGTGCCGAAAATATTAAATATGAATCGAACACCGTTAGCGGCATCAGTATTAATCCGTGTACAAACGAGTTTGTCGATATTGAAAAATTAAAATTTGCCAAAGGAAGGTTTTTTACCGAATCGGAATCCAACTCCGGAACACCGGTCATCATTATCGGAAGTGAAGTGGCAGCAGGTTTGTTTAACGGTATCGATCCTTTGGGTAAAAAGATCCGCTTATACGGACAGCGGTTCACGGTAATCGGAGTTCTGGATAAAGAAGGAGCCAGTACGTTCGGGAAAAGTAAAGACATTTCCGCTTTTTTACCGGTAAACTTCCTGAGAAGGCTGTATGGCGATAACAGCGATATGCTAACGCCCGCCATTCTTATCCGTCCTAAAAAAGGAGTGGATATCGATGCGTTTAAAGGAGAGCTTACGCAGAAGCTGCGAACATTCCGCGGTTTAAAAACCAGTGAAATTGACAATTTCTTTATCAATGTATTGTCCGGTTTCACGGATTTTATTGACAGTATTGTCGGGCAGATGAATGTCGTGGGCTGGATTATCAGCGGATTCTCATTATTGGTTGGCGGTTTCGGAATTGCGAATATCATGTTTGTTTCCGTAAAAGAACGAACGAACCTGATCGGGATTCAAAAAGCATTGGGCGCTAAAAACCGTTTTATATTATTCCAGTTTTTGTTTGAAGCCATTATCCTTTCCGTTATCGGGGGATTGGTAGGGATGCTGTTGGTCTGGATAATCGCAATGGTGATGTCCAAGGTCCTGGATTTTGAATTTGTCCTGGGATTCTGGAATATTCTCATCGGAACCTCCTTAGCCGCTTTTATCGGTTTGATCTCCGGGATTATTCCGGCTATTTCCGCATCAAAATTAGATCCGGTAGAAGCCATCAGAAGTGGAATGTAATAAAAAATACAGCTATAAAAAATCCGGAAGCATTGCTTCCGGATTTTTGTTTTATATAAGGTGCAGACTATGCAGAAGCGGTAGCCACCTCTTTATTGATTTTATTCACCAATCCGATCAATACTTTTCCGGGACCTACTTCTGTAAAAGAAGTGGCACCGTCAGCAATCATCTGTTGTACGGACTGTGTCCATTTTACCGGAGCGGTTAACTGAATGATCAGGTTCTTTTTAATTTCGTCCGGATTTGATACGGCATTGGCAGGAACGTTTTGATAAACCGGGCAAATCGGATTTGAAAACGTTGTCGCTTCAATCGCTGCAGCCAGTTCTTCACGGGCCGGTTCCATCATTGGCGAGTGGAAAGCACCACCAACCGGTAAGATCAATGCGCGTTTTGCGCCGGCTTCTTTCATTGCCTCACAGGCTTTTTCAACCGCTTTTAATTCTCCTGAAATAACTAACTGCCCCGGACAGTTATAGTTGGCAGCCACTACGATACCGTCAATAGCCGCACAAACATCTTCCACAACTTTATCTTCAAGACCTAAAACAGCAGCCATAGTAGATGGTGTGATCTCGCAGGCTTTTTGCATGGCTAAAGCACGTTGGGAAACTAATTTCAGGCCATCTTCAAAAGAAAGCGCTCCGTTAGCGACCAAAGCAGAAAATTCACCAAGAGAATGTCCGGCAACCATTTCCGGTTTAAAATCGGCTCCTAATGTTTTTGCTAAGATAACCGAATGTAAAAAAACTGCCGGCTGTGTTACTTTGGTTTCTTTTAATTCTTCGGCAGTTCCTTCAAACATAATGTCGGTAATGCGGAAGCCTAATATCTCGTTTGCTTTTTCAAATAATTCCTTTGCTAATGCTGAATTTTCATATAAATCTTTACCCATTCCGGTGAATTGGGCACCCTGACCCGGAAATACATATGCTTTCATATACTATTCTTTGTTGGTTTTGTTTGTTTATTGTCCGGACAAAAATAGTACTTTTTAGATTAAGATAATGCGGGTTGCTTTGCTGACTGCCGGTTTGTAAAAAAAATATCCCTGGAATTCATTGGAATTCCAGGGATAACTTACTTAACCAAAAAAATAATGATTACCAGATTATTGTTTTAATAATTGTAATTCTATATTCAAACGAACATCGTCGCTCACTAAAACACCACCGGTTTCCAGTGCAGAGTTCCAGTTTAGCCCCCAATCTTTACGGCTTATTTTTCCGCTAATGTTTAAACCGGCTTTTGTATTGCCCCATGGATCTTTCATCAATCCGCTGAATTCTACCGGAAGGGTCACAAATTTTGTAACGCCTCTTAAGCTTAAATCACCGGATAATTCATAGTTCTCATCATCAACTTTTGAAAAAGAAGAGGCTTTGAACGTTAATTTCGGGTGGTTTTCCGCATCGAAAAAGTCAGCACTTTTCAGGTGGTTGTCTCTGTCGGTGTTACGGGTGTCTATAGAATTAACATCTGCTGTAAAGCTAATGTTTGCATTTTCAAAATTGTCGTCTTCAGTAGTGATGGTTGCCTCATAGTTTTCGAATTTTCCGGAGACATTTGTAAACATCATGTGTTTAACTTTAAAACCAATTTCGGAGTGTGTCGGGTCAATTGCCCATTTTGTTGTTGCCATAATAATGTTTTTTTAAATTATTGAAATAATATGTTGTTTTTGTTTTATTTACAGGTTCATGTTCATCGGAACGTCCATCAATAAGAATTCAGCATCGGTGGCAGCCTTAATGTTAACGCTGTCAATATCCCAGATACCAAAACCGTCTCTGGTGTTTAGTTCCTGTCCGTTTACGGTAAGGCTTCCTTTCAGTACAAAAACATATAAACCGTTGCCTTCTTTTTTTATACGGTATTGGGCTTCGGTATTCTGGTCAAATTTTCCCATGTGAAACCAGGCATCCTGGTGGATCCATACACCGGCATCGTCAGGGTTAGGCGAAAGGATCTGCTGTAATTTATTGTGTCTTTCTTCTTCGTTTAAAGCAATCTGGTCATAGCGCGGACTAACATTCTTTTTGTTCGGGAATACCCAGATCTGTAAAAATTTTACTTCTTTATCGCTGTTTTTATTGTATTCGCTGTGTTTTACACCGGTTCCGGCACTCATGACCTGGATATCACCTTTTTTAATAACGGTTTTGTTACCCATGCTGTCCTGATGTTCCAGGTCGCCTTCCAGTGGGATACTGATAATTTCCATATTGTCATGCGGATGCGTCCCAAAGCCCATTCCGGCTGCAACAGTATCGTCATTCAATACTCTCAGTACTCCGAAGTTTACTCTTTCGGGATTGAAATAATTCGCGAAGCTAAAAGTGTGATAACTTTGTAGCCATCCGTGATTAGCGTTGCCACGGGTATCTGCTTTGTGTAATACTATATTTTCCATGATCTTTGAGTTTGTGTTTTGAATATGATTGAATCCTATTGTTTCTTCTGTATTTGAAAGGGCTTCTTTTGCCAGTGCCGATCCGGTGATAACTGCTCCGGTACCTAATAAACTTTTTCTGATAAAATCTTTTCTATTCATAACGGTTATTTTGATATGTCAAAGATACAACCACTTGAAACAGAATGTGCTTAACCTAGATTAAGAAATAATTATCCCCGTTAGTGTTTGAAAACTAACGGGGATATATGTAGTAAGCGAGGTGTTATTTTTTGAGCATCCGGGCTTTCATTTTACTGAAAAATTCCGGCGTTACTCCTATATAGGATGCAATTTGCTTTTGCGGCAGGCAGTGGATCAGGTCGGGATGCTTTTTAGTGAACTTGTCATAACGGGCCTCGGCTGTATAGCTGAGGTTGTCAATGAGTCGCTGCTGGTTTGCCACAAGTGAGTTCCCGATCAGGATTCTGAAAAAGCGCTCTATTTTAGGGACTTTATCGTAAAGAAGTTCCTGGTTTTCTTTGGATAGCAGTATTACTTCGGCATCTTCATTGGTTTCAATAAACAGCTGTCCGGGACGCTGTGATAAAAAACTGTACATGTCGGCTATCCACCAGCCCGGTGAGGCAAAACTCACCACGTGTTCCACGCCGTTTTCATCCACGGTATAACTGCGCAGGATGCCATGGGTCACAAAATAGGAATACAGGCATACTTCCCCTTCTTTTAATAAGACCGTTTTTGCTTTATAGCTTTTCGATTCGGTTAACGACAACAGCAATTCCTGCTCTTCCGGTGATAGCGAAACATGTTTGGCAATATTGGTAAGGAGAAGATTCATTATTTAGGCATTTACGGTTACTAATGCGGCTGTTTTTTTAGCTCTGTCGGTAATTTCCTCTATAGCGGTACCGGTAGTGTCACTGGTGAGTACAACTCCCATTCTCCGGTAGGGTCTTGAGGTTGGTTTGCCAAAGATTCGGAAATCGGTTTTGGGTAAAGCAGCAACCTGTTCAATTCCGGTGTAACCGGGTTTTTCAGAATTTTCGGTTGCTAAAATTACGGCACTGGCACCATTTTTTTCCAAAATGATTTCGGCAATCGGTAAGCTTAAAATAGCGCGCAAATGAAGTTCGAATTCATTGAAGTTTTGCGTTCCGGCTAAAGTTACCATTCCGGTATCGTGCGGACGAGGGGAAAGTTCTGAGAAATATACGCCTTCGTCGGTCAGGAAAAATTCCACACCAAATAATCCGGCGCCGCCCAAAGCTGCGGTCACTTTTCCGGCCATATCCTGTGCTTCGGCTATGTCTTTATCGGAAACACGTGCCGGCTGCCAGCTTTCCTGATAGTCGCCGCGTTCCTGACGGTGCCCGATTGGTGCACAGAATAGCGTAGGGTTGTTGTTCTGGGTTACGGTTAATAAGGTAATTTCCGAATGGAAGTTTACAAAAGCTTCTACAATTACTTCAACCACATCACCACGGGAACCTTCCACGGCATATTGCCAGGCTTTTTCAATATCTGCTTCCGATTTGATGGTGGACTGTCCTTTGCCGGATGACGACATTAAGGGTTTTACCACACATGGGATTCCGACTTCTGAAACGGCTTTTTGCAATGTTTCGGCTGAGGTTGCATAACGGTAGTTGGCGGTTCGCAGTCCCAGGTCTTTAGCGGCCAAATCACGGATCGCTTTTCTGTTCATCGTAAAGTTTGCTGCTTTGGCAGACGGAACAACCTGTATACCCTGTTTTTCATAATCGTAAAAACGTTCGGTACGGATGGCTTCAATTTCCGGAACAATAAAATCCGGATTGTGTTTGGCAACGATACGATCTAAAGCGTCACCGTCCAGCATGTTGATCACTTCAAAACCGTGGGCTACCTGCATAGCGGGGGCGTTTTCATAACTGTCTACTGCAATTACGGTCTGGCCGATGCGCTGTGCGGCGATAACAAATTCTTTTCCTAATTCTCCGGAACCGAGTAATAATATTTTCTTATTCATTGTGTTGTGTTATGGTTTTAATAGTTTGTTTTCGGGTTAGTCCGGCAGCCACCGGCCGGGTGAAGGCGGTGCCTGTATTGCAAAGGTGAAAAATACGATAATTATCACGAATTTAAAAAGCAGGACCGGACTACAGGGATAGTAAAAAAAAGCCCCAGGAAAACCTGAGGCGTACATTTATGCTAAAACTTCGGAAGATGCTACCGCCTCTTTAATTCGGCGCAGCGCTTCTTTTAGTAAATCTTCACTTGTTGCGTAAGAGAAACGGATGCAGTTCGGGTTTCCGAAAGCATCACCGGTTACCGTTGCCACATTGGCTTCCGATAAAAGGTACATGGAGAAATCATCGGCATTATTGATCTGGATTCCTTTTAATGTTTTTCCGAAAAATGCGGAAACATCAGGGAAAACATAAAAAGCCCCTTCCGGAACATTGATTTTCATTCCCGGAATTTCTTTAATCAGCCCTACTACTAAATCTCTTCTGCTGTGGAAAGCCTGTACCATGTGTTTTAGTACGGAAGGATCGGCATCTACTGCTGCGATGGTAGCGCGTTGTGCAATAGTATTGGCACCGCTGGTTACCTGGCCTTGCATTTTGGTGCAGGCTTTGGCAATGAATTCCGGTGCTCCGATATAACCGATTCTCCATCCGGTCATGGCAAATGCTTTGGCCACACCGTTAACGGTTATGGTTCTGTCTAACATACCCGGGATAGAAGCAATACTGCAATAGGTTCCTGTAAAATTGATGTGCTCGTAAATTTCATCGGCAACAACATAAATGGAAGGATGTTTTTCCAATACCGCTGCTAATGCGGTAAGTTCTTCTCTGCTGTAAACGGAACCGCTTGGGTTGCAGGGAGAGCTGTACCATACCATTTTTGTAGCAGGTGTGATCGCCGCTTCCAGTTGCTCCGGAGTAATTTTGAAATCGTTTTCAATACTTGTAGGAACTTCTACCGGAATACCTCCGGACATTTTGATGATCTCATAATAGCTAACCCAGTAAGGAGCCGGAAGGATGATTTCATCACCCGGATTGATCATTACCTGGGCAATATTGTATAACGATTGTTTTGCTCCGGTTGAAACTACAATTTGTGACGGTTTATAGTCTAAATTATTATCTCTTTTGAATTTTCTACAAATGGCTTCTTTTAAGTCTAAATAACCTTCCACCGGAGGGTAATTGCTGTAATTGTCGTGAATAGCCTGAATGGCAGCTTCTTTAATAAAATCAGGAGTATTGAAATCGGGTTCACCCAAACTTAAACTGATAATATCTTTTCCTTCAGCTTTTAATTCTCTGGCTTTTGCAGCCATAGCTAAAGTTTGTGAGGTCGATAAATTATTAATTCTATCTGAAAGCGGATTCATAAAAAAAGGTTTGTTGTTAAAAATTGTGTTTTAGTAGTATCGTTTAAGCGGTAACGGGTTTTTGCCCCATTTCTTTTAAATGTCTGAAGTGGGAAACAATCGCCATGCGCATGCTTTTAAATTCATAATAAGGTAAGTTGCATTCCTCGGCCGTTTGTTTTACAATTTCACCAATCTTGCTGTAATGAATGTGACTGATGTTTGGAAAAATATGGTGTTCAATCTGGTGGTTCAATCCACCGGTGTACCAGTTTACAATTCTGTTTTTAGGTGCAAAGTTAGCGGTAGTGTACAATTGGTGCACAGCCCAGGTGTTTTCCAATTCTCCGTTTTCGTCCGGTTGCGGATGCTGGGTATCTTCTACTACGTGTGCCAGCTGGAATACCACACTAAGGATTAATCCGGCGGTATAGTGCATGATGAAAAAGCCAAGCAGTACTTCCCACCATACAATGCCTAAAATAATAGGCAGGATGATCCAGATGGAAAAGTAAATGATTTTTGTAATTACCAGAGTTGTCCACAATTTAAAAGGACTTGGGAATTCGCCATAAGACAGTTTTCTTTTGATATAACGTCTCATTTGTTTGAAATCGGTAGTAATGGCCCAGTTAAACGTTAGTAATCCGTAAAGGAAAATAGAGTAGTAGTGCTGGAATTTATGTGCCGGTGACCATTCTGCGTGTTTGGTAAAACGAATGATTCTTCCCGCTTCCAGGTCTTCATCGTGTCCGTGGATGTTGGTGTACGTGTGGTGCAATACATTGTGCTGTACCTGCCAGTTGTAAACATTTCCGGCAAGGATATACATACTGCCGCCCATTATTTTATTCAGCCAAGGTTTGGAAGAATAGGAACCGTGATTCCCGTCGTGCATCACATTCATTCCAACGCCTGCCATCCCGATGCCCATTACAATGGTCATTAAAAGATGGATCCATAGCGGCATGCTTATGGTTAAAATCAGGAAATACGGAGCAAAGAAAAGACTGAACATGATCAGTGTTTTTAAATGCAGCTTCCAGTTGCCTGTTTTTTTGATATTATTTTCCTTAAAATAATCATTAACTCTCTTATTTAGTGTCCTGAAAAATTTTAAACTATCGGTTTTGGAAAAAAGCGGAGTCTGTTTTATCATAAGTTTATTAAAATGCAAAATTTTCGCTCAAAGGTAATTATTAATCAATTTGCAATAGGTTAAAAATGCAAAAAAAACTACCATAAAATGTTTACTTTTGCATAAAATTTAGAATAATGCAGGATATTGTAAAGTATTTTCCTAACCTTACCGAAAATCAGGTATTTCAGTTTCAGCAATTGGAAGGATTGTATCAGGATTGGAATGCCAAAATTAACGTGATTTCCAGAAAAGATATTGAAGAACTCTATGTAAAACATGTTCTTCATTCTTTAGGGATCGCTAAGATTCAGGAGTTTAAGCCGGGTTCAAAGATTATGGATGTGGGAACCGGAGGCGGATTTCCGGGGATTCCTCTGGCGATATTGTATCCGGAAGTAGATTTCTATCTGATCGATGTAATTGCCAAAAAAATCCGTGTGGTTAATGAAGTTGCGGCAGCCCTGGGATTGAAAAATGTGAAAGCAGAACAAAAGCGTGCAGAGCTGGTAAATGAAGACTTCGATTTTATTGTGAGCCGTGCGGTGACCAATATGCCTGATTTTGTAAAATGGGTAAAAGATAAGATTGCTAAAAAGCAGCAGCACGAGCTGAAAAACGGCATCCTTTATTTAAAAGGAGGCGATCTGACCGAAGAGCTGCAGGATTTTCCAAAAGCGACACAATATGATTTGTCGGACTTTTTTGAAGATCCGTTTTTTGAAACGAAAAAGGTGGTTCACCTTCCGTTGAAGTATAAAGTGTAATACCATCAGTAATAAAAAAGGTCCGTTATATAACGGACCTTTTTTGTTGTATGCTGTTATCCTAAGAACGGATATTTATAATCTGTTGGCGGAACAAATGTTTCCTTGATTGTTCTTGGTGATACCCAACGAATCAGGTTCAATACCGAACCGGCTTTGTCGTTGGTTCCCGAACCTCTTGCACCTCCAAACGGTTGTTGTCCTACAACAGCTCCGGTTGGTTTGTCGTTGATATAGAAGTTTCCGGCTGCATTTTCCAATGCTTTGGTTGCTTCTTCAATAGCATAACGATCCTGGCTGAAAATAGCTCCTGTTAAAGCATATTCAGAAGTTCCGTCTACTAAAGCAAGTGTTTCTTCCCATTTAGCGTCTTCGTAAACGTAGATGGTTAAAACAGGTCCGAATAATTCGGTTTCCATGGTTTTGTATTTCGGGTTGGTTGTTACGATAACGGTTGGCTCAATGAAGTACCCTATAGATTTGTCATAATTACCTCCTGCAATAATTTCAGCATCGCTGTCTTTTTTAGCCTGGTCAATAAAACCGGCTAATTTATCGAAAGAGCTTTCAGAAATAACAGCAGAAACGAAGTTGGAAGGATCTTCCGGCGATCCCATTTTCATGGACGCTAAATCGGCTACTAAAACTTCTTTGATGGCCGGCCATAACGATTTTGGTAAGTAAGCTCTTGAAGCAGCAGAACATTTTTGTCCCTGGTATTCGAAAGCACCTCTTGATAAAGCGGTAGCCACTTGTGCCGGAATAGCAGAAGGGTGTGCCAGAACGAAATCTTTTCCTCCGGTTTCTCCTACGATTCTTGGATATGTTTTGTATTTGCTGATGTTTTGTCCGATCTTAGCCCACATGTCGTTGAATACGCCTGTAGAACCTGTAAAGTGAATACCGGCAAAATCAGGACTTGCCAATAATGTGTCGGAAATCATCGCTGAGTTTCCATACACTACGTTGATAACACCATCCGGTAAACCAGCTTGTTTGAATACCTCAACAATTACATTTGCCGAGTAGATTTGTGTTGCACTTGGTTTCCAAACCACAACGTTCCCCATTAATGCCGGAGAAGCAGGAAGGTTACCGGCGATAGCCGTAAAGTTAAACGGAGTGATCGCATATACGAATCCTTCTAACGGACGGTGCTCCAAACGGTTCCAGATACCTTCAGAAGAGATAGGCTGTTCTGCATATACCTGCGTCATAAACTGAACGTTGAAACGTAAAAAGTCGATTAATTCGCAGGCAGAATCAATTTCTGCCTGGTGAACCGTTTTTGCCTGAGCAATCATGGTTGCTGCATTGATTTTTGCACGGTAAGGACCTGCTAATAAATCGGCAGCTTTTAAGAAAATAGACGCTCTGTGTTCCCATGAAAGGGCAGCCCATTTTTTCTTAGCTTCCAAAGCAGTTGTAATTGCTTTTTCAATATGCTCTTTTTCTGCTTCGTGGTATTGTCCTACGATATGTTTGTGGTCGAATGGAGGCGTTAGGTTTTTTGTTTTTCCTGTACGGATTTCTTCTCCGCCAATATATAAAGGTACATCAACATTTGCGCTGTACATCTTTTTGAAAGTAGCTAAAACTGCCTCTCTTTCCGGAGTACCGGGAGCATAAGATTTAACGGGTTCGTTAACTGCTTTTGGTACATTGTATATTCCTTTTGGCATAATAATCTGTATTTTGTATTGATCAAATTTTTCGCGTAGCGAAGATACAAAATATTCACTAAAAAGGATTTTTTTGTTGTGTTAATGCTTTGATAAATTATCGGTTAGTTCAGCGCGAAAGGGGCACTCAACCGGAATGTAGGAATAATGACACGGAAACTTCTGGTCGTTGTAAAGTTGACCATATTAAAATAACCGCGCATCGCGCCAAATGGCGATGAAAGCAGGCAGCCGGAGCTGTAAGTGTGTTTTTCTCCCGGTTTTAAAACCGGTTTTTTACCAATAACACCTTCGCCGTCTACAATTTCAATATCGTTTAACGAATCGTATATTTCCCAGTGGCGGGAGTTTAACTGTACGGAGTCTTTGCTCTGGTTTTCAATCGTGATCTCATAACTAAAGGCAAAGTGAATTTTGTAGTTTTTGAAGTATGTACCTTCAAAACTAGTCAAGACGGAAATTTTTATGCCTCTCGTTATTTGTGAAACCATATTTTCGATTGCTTTTTAAAAGAAATAAGTCCAAAAATAATAAATATTTGTATCTATTATGTTAAATTTAAAACTTTTTTAGTTAGTGATATTTTCTGAAGTAGCAAATCCACGCCCGATGATTTTGTCATAACGGTCGTTGTTTCCGCGGTAATATACAATTACAAAGTAGTTGTTTTCGGTTTGGTAAAAATTGCCGTCAAAAGCATTTTCATTGTCTACTTTTCCTTTGGCATCTACCGTTACATACTGGTAGTTGACAAACCCCTGCTTGAGCAGTATGGCTTTTTCATAAACCCCTTTTTCGGTGTTAAAATCCATTTTGTTTTCTGAAGACAGGGCATAGTTGTTAAACATACCGTTTACATAAATATCTTTTCTGGTCAATGTGGTTTGCGGTATCAGGGTGAAATATACCCAGGCATAATCCGCTTCCGTTTCCCCATTGTCTGAATTGATGTTGCGAATGTAAAAGCTGCCGTTAATATCCGGATTATAGGTATACGGCCTGTCGGCTCTCGAAGAATTGGCATACAAAAGAGAATTGTAAATTTCTCCGGAAGTTACTTTGCCCACATTGTTTCCGGGATTTCGGATGTCTTTGTTGTCAAAATATAAAAACTCATTTCCGCCCCAGAATTGTGTTTCCTTGTTATAACGGTAAATCAGGTCGGAACCTAAAGTGTATTGCGGTTTGATATTCATGATGGCATTGTCCCATCTTCCGTTTTGCAATAGCGCCACTTTGACATTCTGTATCGGATTTTGCAGGTTGTTATCGCCCATTTTAATGGTGAAATCCATATTCTGTTTTTTCTCAATTGTCGCCAGGTCACGGGAACGTTTTATTTGCAGCGGTACGCTCACGGTTTCTTCATAAATGATAAAGCGTCTTGAAAAAACCAGTTCCTGGTTGTCGTTAAAAATCTTAACCATATAGTTACCGGTTAGTAAAATACGGTTAAAACGGTTGGGGAATGCCTGTTTGTAATGGGAATAGATCTGTAAGGTATTAAAGGAGTTCTGATAGGTCATAATCCTTTGGTTGTCCATGCCCTGCAAATATTCAGACTTTGCCAGTATCGTAGGCGTCCAGTCGTAATTGTATTGCGTGATGGTGTAATAATAGTCGGCTTCATTGCCAAACAAATCGTCAAACTGGAGTTCAAAAGTATCGCCCAGACGAAACATCGGAATCGTGTTGGCGCCGCTTTGTACAAAGGAAATCGTTTTAATGTTGAATGGCGGATTTACTTCGGTTTCAACCTGTGAAAAAGCAGAAACAGTACTTAGAAATACACAATATAGCAGCGTTAAGATTCGTAGTTTTGTATGAAATAGCATAGTCTGTTGAAATTGTCTGAGAGGTAAAGATAATCAATTCTCCTAAAACAATTCATACAACTATTGATCCAAAAAGCTTTTATTTATAGCAAACCGGAATAATTTCACCTTTGGCCAGGCAATAGCGTTCTACTAGATCGGGTGCGATTTTTTGGGTGTAATCTTCTTCCACAACGGTAAAACCAATGTTTCTTAACTTGTCGAAATAATCCCTTCCGTAAACGCGAACGTGGTCGTACTGTCCGAAGATACGGGCGCGTTCTTTAGGATCGGTAATGGAGTCATCTTCAAAAGTTTCGGCTCTCGACAAATCCTGCGGGATTTGAAAAATGCCCATGCCGCCCGGTTTTAAAACACGGTATAATTCCTGCATGGCTTTGGTGTCGTCCGGAATGTGTTCCAAAACGTGATTGCACAATATCAGATCATAGGAATTGTCTGCAAAAGGCAGGTTGCAGATGTCGGCCTTTACATCGGCTAACGGCGATAATAAATCGGTAGTGGTATATTCCAGGTTTTTCTGGTTCCGGAATAATTTGTAGAAAGCCTGCTCCGGAGCAAAGTGCAGTACTTTTTTGGGAGCGGTAAAGAAATCGGTTTCATTTTTTAAATACAACCACAATAAACGGTGTCTTTCCAGTGAAAGCGTACTGGGAGAAAGAACATTGTTGCGCTGCGTGCCGTAACCGTACGGAAGGAACGTTCTGAAACTTTTCCCGTCTATAGGATCGGTAAACGCATTTCCTTTTAAGGCTAAAGCCAAAACAGGTCGTGCAACATAACTCAACCTTATTAATAAAGGTCTTGGGATGGTATTCAGGATAAATTTGAAAGCGGATTTCATTTACAGATTTTTGAAATACAAACGCTGCAATTTTTAGGGATTACAGCGTTTGCACTTTATATTTAGAGTACTAAAGCTTCTTTTCTAAATTCTTTTTCTTCATCAGATTGAATGCCTAAAACCTGATAAATATATTCGAAAGTGGATAATAATTCCGGTTTCCCGTCCACGATAGCCACATTGTGTTCAAAGTGAGCACTTGGTTTTCCATCGCGGGTAACAATCGTCCATCCGTCTTTTAAATGTTTGATGTTTTTGGTACCCATGTTAATCATCGGTTCAATAGCTACAACCATTCCTTCTATAAAAAGTTTACCGCGGCCTCTTTTTCCGTAGTTTGGCATTTCCGGTTCTTCGTGCATTTTTTTGCCTAAACCGTGACCTACCAATTCACGAACTACTCCGTAGCCGTGTGCTTCGGTGTATTTCTGAATGGCATTTCCAACGTCTTCCACGCGGTTCCCGATTTTGAATTCACGGATACCAACATATAAAGATTCTTTGGTTACCTGAAGTAACTTTTTCGTTTCGGGAGCTACCTCGCCAATCTCGAAAGTATAGGCATGGTCACCATAAAATTCATTTTTAATAGCACCACAATCTACCGAAACAATGTCGCCTTCCTGGATTGGTCTGTCGGTTGGTAAACCGTGAACAATCTGGTCGTTAACACTTGTCAGTAAGGTGGAAGGACAGCCGTATAATCCCAGAAATCCGGGAATCCCCTGATGGTCTCTGATGAATGTTTCGGCTAATTTATCAAGTTGAAGCGTGGTAATACCAGGTTTGATTTCACTGGCAATCATTCCTAAGGTCTTAGAAACCAATAGGGCACTCTCTCGCATTAATTCTATTTCTTCTCTTGTTTTGGGAATAATCATAACATTGAATTTCAAACCGCAAAAGTACAACATTCTGTTGATTATTCATTAATTGAAATTTCCACATGAGTTTCGTCATATTTTCGTAACTTATGTGGGTTTAATTTTACATAAAAATTAGAGGTATGAGTAAATATGTTTCTGCAGCAGAAGCTGTAAAGATTATAAGGTCGAATGACAGAATTTATGTACAGGCAGCGGCCGCAACGCCCACTGTTTTAACAAAGGCGCTGGCCGAAAGAGCCTCCGAACTGAAAAACGTTGAAGTATGCCATTTGCATACGGAAGGGGAAGCCCCTTATGCAAATCCGGAACTGGCAGAAAGTTTTCATGTGAATTCCTTTTTTATCGGTCAGAATGTACGGCACACTTTGGCGGCCGGAAACGGTTCCTATACACCGGTTTTTTTAAGTGAACTGCCGCATTTATTCCGTAAAAAGGTGATTCACCTGGATGTGGCTTTTATCCATGTATCGCCACCGGACAGTCACGGTTATTGCTCTTTGGGTGTTTCGGTAGAAGCGACTATGGCGGCAATTGAAAACTCCAAAACGGTTATCGCACAGGTCAACCCGAACATGCCGAGAACTTTTGGCGACGGAATCCTGCATATTTCCGAAATTGATTACCTGGTTGAGGTAAATGAGGTGATTCACGGGCACGGTTCGAAAGAGATCAGCCCGGTGGAAGCAAAAATCGGGGAATTGGTTGCCGGATTGATCGAAGATGAAAGTACGCTTCAAATGGGAATCGGTTCCATTCCGAATGCCGTTTTAGCGAAACTCGTAAACCATAAAAATTTAGGATTGCACACCGAAATGTTTTCCGACGGGGTAATTGACCTGATCGAAAATGATGTGATCAATTGTAATTATAAAGGAGTAAACCGCGGAAGGGCTCTGGCTACTTTTTTAATCGGTTCCCAGCGTTTGTATGATTTTGTAGATGACAATCCGTTTATTGAAATGCGGGAATCGTCTTATGTAAATGACACGTCTGTTATTCGCAGAAATCCCAAAATGATAGCGATTAACTCGGCGATAGAAGTGGATGCTACCGGTCAGGTTTGTGCCGATTCGATCGGGGCGAAAATGTATTCCGGTGTGGGCGGACAGATGGACTTTGTGCGGGGAGCCTCTTTAAGTAAAGGCGGAAAAGCCATTATTGCGCTGCCATCGGTTACCAAAAGAGGAGAAAGCCGTATTGTGCCGTATCTGAAACAGGGTGCGGGAGTGGTAACAACACGTTCCCATGTACAGTATATCGTAACGGAATACGGAATTGCCGATCTATATGGGAAAACATTAAAGCAGCGTGTTCAGGAACTGCTTCGGATTGCGCATCCGGATCATCAGGAATGGATCGAGAAATCGTATTATGACATCAGTCGTTTTAAATAAAAAAAGCTCCGGATAAGGAGCTTTTTTTATGGGTTTATTTTTCAAAAGGTCTTAAAAGAGAGTGCTGTGTCATGACAGCCGGTTTTTCAATACCCATTAATTCTAAAATAGTAGGAGCCAGGTCGCCTAAAATTCCGTTATCGATATATTTCAGGTCTTTGTCCACTAAAATAATCGGAACCGGATTTGTTGTATGGGCGGTGTTTGGCGTGCCGTCCGGGTTGATCATGGTTTCACAATTTCCGTGGTCGGCAATAACAATAGTGGTATAATTGTTTTCCAAAGCGGTCTCAATAACTTCTTTTACGCAAATGTCAACGGCTTCACAGGCTTTGATTGCCGCTTCCATAACGCCGGTGTGGCCTACCATATCGCCGTTGGCAAAGTTTAGGCAAACAAAATCCACGTCGCCTTTTTTAAGTTCCGGAATCAGGGCATCTTTTAAGTCAAAAGCGCTCATTTCGGGTTTTAAATCATAGGTGGCTACCTTTGGCGACGGACATAACAGGCGGCTTTCTCCAACAAAAGGAGCTTCGCGTCCGCCGGAAAAGAAGAAGGTAACGTGCGGGTATTTTTCGGTTTCGGCGATACGAATCTGTTTTTTACCGTTTTTCTCCAGTACTTCTCCCAGTGTTTCGGTGATGTTGTCTTTGTCGTAAATCACATGAACATTCTGGTAGGTATCATCATAGTTTGTCATGGTTACATAATACAGATCCAGTTTGTGCATGTTTTGCTCGTGCAGGTCTTTCTGCGATAAAGCTTCGGTTAGCTGACGGCCTCTGTCGGTTCTGAAATTAAAGAAAATCACAACATCGCCGTTTGCTATCGTGGCAACCGGCTGCTGATTGTTGTCCACCACAACTATCGGTTCAATAAATTCATCGGTGATATTGTTGTGGTAACTGGCCAGTACACTCGAAACAGGATTTTGGGTAGGAACACCTTTTCCGTTTACGATCAGGTCATAGGCAAGTTTAATGCGTTCCCATCTTTTGTCACGATCCATGGCGTAGTAACGGCCAACAACCGAAGCCAGACGTGCCGATGATTTGTGAAGGTAGTTTTCCAGGTCTTCTATATAGGGTACCCCTGATTTTGGATCGACGTCACGTCCGTCTGTAAAAGCATGTACAAAAACATCTTTCAGTCCGAAATCCTGAGCCGCATCCAATAAGCCTTTCAGGTGTGAAGTGTGGGAATGCACCCCGCCATCAGAGAGCAGTCCTAAAAAATGTACTTTTTTAGTGTTGTTTCTGGCATATTCAAAAGCATCCCGTAAAGCCTTTTCGTTGTTTAATGTTTTGTTTTGTACCGCCAGGTTAATTTTTGCCAGGTCCTGGTAAATGATCCTTCCGGCACCCAGATTCATGTGGCCCACTTCGGAGTTGCCCATTTGTCCTTCAGGTAAACCTACATTTAAGCCGTCCGTTCGCAGGGAAGCATTTGGATATTGGGTATAAAGACTATCTATAAAAGGAGTATTGGCATTGTCAATTGCAGAAACTTTTGGGTCGGGAGATTTTCCCCAACCGTCCAAAATCATTAAAATTACTTTCTTTTTCATGTTTTAAACCATTTTTTTGCATTGTTGTAATCAATATAGTAACGAAAACTAATTGAAAATGTGTTGTTTAGATTATTGCTTAAAGTGTTGTCTAAATTATCAATAATATTTTTATTTAAGTGCTTTTCGTTGTGAATTGCATTATTCCGGTAAAGAACCGAAAGCTGGCTGCCGGGTGCGAACCACCAGGAGTAGGATAAATCGAAATTCCAGATTTTAAAATTGGAGTTTTTGTCCTCGTTATAACCGGGATTGGGCGTGAAATGTCCGTCGTTTGTCAGTGAAAGAAAATTCAGGTTTTCGGCATACGACCAATAGTAACGGGCTTTCAGGTTGAAGGTCATTTTGTTGTTAAGCGAAAATTTCCCAACGATGGTATTTTCAATGGTATTCCGGTTTCTGTTGGCAAAAATAATCGCATCCTCATCAAAATCTACCCAGCCTTTATCGTCATTCTGACGGGTCCAGTCAATAGCGTACACTAAGGTTAGCTTGTCGTTAAAACGATAACGCGGACTCAGGCGGATGCCATAGGTATGCCTTTTGTCCTGATCGAAAAGATCGAGGTAAATATTGGCATCCAGGGCAAAAGGGTAGTTGTAATTGGAAGAAATATCAAGCCACATACTGAAATATCTGGGATTGTACACAAAACGACCTTCCCGGCGCGGCTGGTAAAAATCGTAGGTTTCAAAAGGAGATAAGCCTAGGCCTCCGCCGATATAATGATTTTTTTTACTGTCGGAATCCAGGGTCAGCTCAAACGTAGCTTCCTGCAAACGGCCGGTGGTATTCTGGATTTCGATATAATTAATCGTGCTTATCTTGAAGGAATTAAAGGTGGTGTTCGGGTTCAGGATACGGTAATTCCCATTCACATAAAAGTTGTGGTAATTGGTTTCAAAAATGATTCCCATATCATTAATGTCGTAGTCTTTCGAGATATAGGTAGTGTTGGCACTAAAACGGTATTTGCCGCTGGTTTTGCTAAAGTTCAGATAGGTGGTATATCCGTTTTGCGGTTTTTCGGCAGTGTTGAGATGGCTGTATTTTGCGTTTCCGGCAAGGTTGTAAGTATTGGCTTTAGTGTTGAGGTCGAACAGTACTGCCGATACATTTGCATCCCGGAAATTTCCGTTGCGAAGCACGCTGGTATTCACCAGGGATACAGAGGAGTTTTTCCGGAATCGCTGGTCCAGTACCAGGATATTATAGTTCGTTAACGGTTCGACAACTTCAGTCCGGGTAGTCCCGGTAACGGTATTCCGGACGGTGGCTTCGGTTTTTTCGGTAATGGCATTCATCACGCCTATGCCCAGTCCTTTGGATGTTCTTCCGGAAAGTTTTAAGGCATTCAGTAAATTAACCCTGCCCGGAAAATGGGTGACTTCTTCGTCTTCAGTAGTGGTTGGAGTAGTGGAAGGCTCGCCTCCGATTCTGCGGGAATACAGGAGTTTTCCTTTGTTGAAAAGATCGGTACCTTCCGTAAAGAAAGGGCGGTTTTCGTTGAATTCCTGTTCAAAAGGCCCCAGGTTCAGGATGACATTGTCGAAAGCCGTCTGGCCGAAATCGGGTACCAGAATGGCGTCCAGTGTAAAAGAATCACTAAGCCCGTATTTGATATCCATTCCGGCTTTGAACTCTGTTTTGGTACCGTCATCATTATGGTTCAGATATACGGAAGAATAAGGAATCAGGAACAACCGGGTAGGCGGTTTTATATTGGCAATGCCCTTTAAAATACCGGCCTGCGTGATGGTGGCGCCAATTTTATTGTCAATATGGTTCCAGGTATATTTTTGGCGGTCACGCCGGATTTCCCTGAAAAAGTTCACACCCCAGATCTGGTCTTTCTGTTCGGAAAACCGTATGGCGGCATAAGGAATTTTCATTTCAACTGTCCAGCCAAAGTCGGTAATGCTGACGCTGCTGTGCCAGATGCCGTCCCAGGTATAATCTTCACCGCTTGCGGTGGCAATGCAGTCCAGCTGCGTGCCGGCAGTAGTTACAAAAAAGCGGAAATCCTGCTGCCCGTCGTTATAGCCGTTAATAAAAATACCAAAGAAATCGGAGGTTCCGAATTTGTCCCGTTCGGTAATTTCTTTTACAATTTTGGCAGGATCATCATAAAGCATGGCGCCAATATAGATACCGTCATCGTCATACAATACACGGACTTCGGTGCGTTTTTCCGGACTAACAAGGCTTCCGTTATCGGGCTGATAGGTGATAAAACCGGATGCTGTTTCCGCTTGTTCCCATGCTGTTTCCTGCAACTTTCCGTCAATCGTTACAGCGGAAGAAGACAGCCGTGCATTGAGTATTTTTTTACGGATTGCAATTTTTTCAATTTCATTATTTATTTCCTGACCGGAGAGAAAAGTTGTGTTCAGGATAATAAAAATGAATAAAACTGCGTTTTTCATATAGTTTTTCGCATTAAAATTAACAAATGTACTTTTTTGAAGTGTTTTTTGTAAGAATTAGCAAGGTATTAAATGTTAAAATTTAATAAAAAGCGATTAAAATGTTAAAGTTAGCCGATTAATGTCAAAAAAAATTTGGTCGTTTAAAATTTATATATATTTTTGGACTCAACACACAGTAATATAATGAATAGATTATCAATGGTTTACAGAATTTTCCCGGTTTTGTTTCTTTTTTTATTGTCTTTTAAGCCAGTTTCAATCAAGGAAACAGACCCGCCAAAGTTAGTAGCAGCCAATGCGAAAGCCTCATTTGAATTAAAAGTTAAAAGCTTATATACAACCCTGAATACCAAATCCTACTCGATGCCGAAACTGGAAAGTTTTACAAAAGCTTTGGAAGGTTTCTATCAGTTAAAAGAACAAGGCGTTATCAAAAAAGATATTTTGACTTTAATAGATTTTAGTCTGTCCTCCACTCAAAAAAGACTTTGGGTGATTGATATGGCTACGAACACTATCTTACTTCAGTCTGTGGTTTCCCACGGGAAAAACAGCGGAGATGAATTTGCCAACCAGTTTTCCAATGAAACCAATTCGTTCAAAAGTAGTTTAGGATTCTATGCTACCGGAGAAGTTTATCAGGGTAAACACGGAATGTCCCTACGTTTGGACGGACTGGAATATGGCATCAATGACAATGCAAGAAACAGAGCAGTTGTGATGCATGGTGCTGATTATGCTAATGAAAGTTTTATTTCTTCACAAGGAAGACTGGGAAGAAGTCAGGGTTGTCCTGCTGTTCCGGTTGCACTTCACAAGGAAATCATTAACCTGATAAAAGACCAGTCGTGTCTTTTTATCTATCATCCATCACGCAATTACGAAATGAAATCAAAATTAATCTCGTAATTTGCTGTAGAGCTCTAAATCAAGATCGTAAATATCGTTTCTGAATACCAGCCCGTCTTTGTCCATCCATGCTGTCCAGTACAGCTGATGTACAAAGGTGGGCTTTTTCAATACAATGCTCTGCGTTTTATTGGTCGCAATCATTTTATCTACTTTTTCCTTAGTCCAGTTGTTTTCTTCATTATCCAGAATATAGCCGGATAATTTAAAAGGATCCTCCACCCTGATACAGCCCGAACTTAAGGCGCGATTGTTCAGTTTGAAATAATCGCGGTGGTTTGTATCATGCAGATATACCAAATGCTTATTGCTGAAATTAAATTTGATTAATCCCAGGGAGTTGTTGCTGCCTGGTTTTTGTACATAACGGTAGTTGTTCGACTTGTTGGCATTCCAGTCTCCCGGACTCACCACATTGCCTTTCATGTCATATATAGTAATCCCGGTATTGGCAAAATAGTTTCTGTTTTTGCTGGCAGAAGGCGTCAGGTCCTCTTTTAAAATTGTTGGCGGAACGGTCCAGGTAGGATTAATGATCAGATTGCTGAATCGGGACGAAAGTACCGGCGTTCTTCTTTTGGCACGGCCAACGACTACGCGGTGATTCTGAACCGTGTCGTTATCTTTGACTACATACAGGTTAAAATCGGGAATGTTGATAATCACATAGCTTTCGCCCAGATCTCTCGGGAACCATCTCCAGCGTTCTAAATTGGCAATAATCTGTTTTTTCCGGGTCGCTTTGGAAAAGTTTAAAGCGCTAACGGTACCTTTTCCAATAACGCCATCGGCTGTTAAACCATGTCGCTTCTGAAATTTTTTGACTGCGCCGGCTGTTTTTTCATCATATACCGATGTAAGTGAATCCTCTTTTTTATAATCACCCCAGTAAGCCAGTCGTTTTTTTATCGTGACCATGGCCGCATTGGTGTCATTCAGCACAATTTTGTCACTCACTACGATGTCTTTAACATTGTCTTTCGGCATGTTTTCAATCTTTTGCAAAGCATCTTTTAAACGCTTGTAAACAATGTGATCGGGCTTTAAAGAATCCAGACTTTCCTCAATAGTATGGTGCTTTAACGCATTTTGCAGTTTGGTGTTAAGATTGATCTCTTTCGGATACAAATCCCAGTCGCTGTATAATTTGGTCGGGACAACTTTTCCGTTGTATAAATGATTTGCCAGCTTGTAAAAAACAGCCGTTTGCAGAATATCATTCGTGATCAGCTCTTTTTCAGAAAGGGTTTTGTGACCGGCTTCCTGTTTTTCAATGGAACCAATGGAATAATCGTCCGGATTGAGGCCGTCAAATTCACTGTTTTTAATTGCTGCTGTCAGCGCCTTCCGGTCTTTTTCGATGGTCCAGACCGTTTTGTACAGGTTGTTTTTGTAAAACTGTTTTACTTCTTCAGGATAATCTGCAAAGTAAGCGGTGTCAATAGCGATAGCTTCCGGAAAAGCAAGGGGAGTTACTTTTATGGTATCTTTCTGAATGATTTGTTCGGCAATAACCGCCTTTTCTTTTTTACAGCCGAAAAGGAACATGGGAACCAGTAATAAATAGTAACGATGTAGCATAATTTGTAAAAAATTAATAGTAAGGTACAAAAAATAAACAGCGTTTTTAATCCTGTTTAACGTTTTGTACACATTTTCGCATTACAAAATGCGTGCCGATTGTTGGAATCTCAAATTTTTCTCCCATAACTTCGTAACCCATTTTTTTGTAAAAGGCAACAGCAATTTCCCGTGCATTAAACCAGATAACAGTACCGTCCTGTTCTTTAATATATCTTTCGGCTTCATTTACAAGGCGTTCGCCATATCCTTTCTTTTGAAAATCTTCTAAAACCGCCATTCCGCGAAGCTGATATTGCTCTTTTTCCGGAAAAGCGGCGTTGCTTGTCCTGAATATGGAAACGATTCCGGCTAAAATACTGTTGTTATACAAGCCTAAATGTGTTGTAGTTTCCAAATCATCGCCGTCAAAAAAACAACTTTCAACAGGTTTTCCGGGTCTTAAAACCGGCTGACGAACTGAAAAAGTTGTTTTGGTGTCAATCTTTTTTATAAAAACCATAAATTTTCGGTAATCAAAGTATTCCTGAAATAAAACCTAACGTTTTAATAATAAATAATTTATACTATAGATGCAGTAAAACGGGAATAGTTGCTTCAAAAAAACTACTTTTTTTTCAATAAAAAATTTGCATGTAAGGAAATTTATTAGCTATATTTGCACTCACAAATGCGGAAGTAGCTCAGTTGGTAGAGCTCCAGCCTTCCAAGCTGGTTGTCGCGAGTTCGAGCCTCGTCTTCCGCTCCAAAAACTTGATGGAGTTTTAAAAAACCATTCCTGCGGAAGTAGCTCAGTTGGTAGAGCTCCAGCCTTCCAAGCTGGTTGTCGCGAGTTCGAGCCTCGTCTTCCGCTCCAAAAGAAAACCCGAAACTTAGTTTCGGGTTTTTTGTTTTATAGCCTATCGTAAATGGCTTAAATCACTTCCTGTTGCCATTTCTTCCGGCTGCTGGTTGCGTCGGAACAAACGAGCCGTTAAGTTACCTTTTAATGTAATGGTGTCGTTGTTTACAACAAGCCAGCTTCCTTCTCTTAATCCCAGTACCGGCTGGGTATTGAAATGATGAAATTCATTAATCCGGGTTTCGCGGGTTTCACCCATATGTGTGGAATTTACATCCGGATCGAGATAATGCGGATTGATGTTAAACGGAACAAAACCCAGTGTTTTGAAACTTGGCGGATAAACAATAGGCATGTCATTAGTGGTTCCCATTGTTAAACCGCAGATATTGCTTCCTGCCGAAGTGCCTAAATAGGGTGTGCCGTTTTTTACGGCTGTCTCAAGAGCGCCGATAACTTTGGTCTGGTATAATTGGCTTACCAGTAAAAAGGTATTGCCGCCACCGGTAAAAATTCCTTCTGCTTTTGCTACAGCTTCGATGGGATCTTCAAATTCGTGTAGGCCTTTTACCGCTATATTGATTTTTGAAAAAGCCTCGCTTACTTTTTGGGTATAATCTTCGTGAGAAATACCGCCCGGCCTTGCGTAAGGGATGAAAAGCAGTGTTTTTACGGCTGTAAAATGCGATTGAAGCGCAGGAAGCAGGTATTCTAAATAGCTTCCGCTGTGCAGCGTTGAGGTGCTTGCAATTATTATTTTCTTCATTGTTGTGAGTTCTAATCATTCAAAGATACGTTTTATTAGAAATCGGTGCGAATTCGAAATTCGTATAATTAACATAATTTTACCAAGTTGTTGGCAATAAATTTTGAGAATAAGCCGATACTTTTACCCTGTTAACCGCTATTTATTGCATATTATAAGAATCTGAATGAAGCAACCATTACTCCTTTTTTTACTGTCCTGTTCATCTTTAGTCTTTTCTCAGAATGAAAAGGCGCTTAAAGGAAAATTAACTGCCGGGAAAGCAGGCGAACTCGAAGGAATTACGATTGCGAATAAACAGACTAAAAAAACGGTTATGTCCGATAAGAACGGCTCTTTTACGATTCGTGGAAATGTAGGGGATACCCTGTATATTTCTGCTGTTCAATACCAGGATCAGCGGTTGGTCCTGCAGGCAATAGACTTTGAAACAATACCCTTTATAGTGCCCTTGACTGTGAAAGTCAGAGCGCTCGATGAGGTAGTGGTAGCAAAGCAGACCATTACCTCGGAAAGCCTGGGGCTGGTTTCGCCGGGGCAAAAAAAATATACTACGGCGGAAAGAAGGCTGAAAACGGCCGGCGATTTTAAACCAATACAGCTGTTGGGGCTTTTGGGTGGACAGCTGCCTTTTGATCCTATTTTGAATGCTATCTCGGGTAAAACAACAAGGCTTAAAAAAGAGCTGGAAGTGGAAAGGCGGGAACTCCTGACTTTAAAACTGCAGTATTGGTTTAAAGAAGATTATCTGGTTGAAGAACTGAAAATTCCAAAAGAAAATATCGATGGTTTCTGGATATACACCCTGGATGATTTGCCGTTTAAAAATGCCGTGAAAAGCCAGAACAAAACCCTGGCAACGTTTTTGGTTACAGAACTGGCTGTAAAATACCTGAAAATAATCGCTGAATAAGTTGTTGCCCGCCGGATTTTTTCCCTGATACTCAATATGAAAAGAATATTTCCTTTGTTTTTGTTGCTATTTTCTGTAACTTCATGGTCGCAGAGCCAAACCGTTCTGAAAGGTAAGATCATGGCGAATTCTACCGATCTCGATGGGGTGCATGTGATTAATAAAAATACGGAAAAGGCAGTAGTAACAGAGAATGGAGGATATTTTGCCATTCATGCCCAGCCTAACGATACCCTGATAATTTCTGCCGTTCAGTTTAAAGGGAAAAAGATTAAACTGGAAGAAAAAGATTTTAAGGAAACCGTTTTTTATATCAAACTGGAAGTAATGGTGCGGCAGCTGAGTGAAGTGGTAATTAATCCTTATGGAAAAATTACTTCCGAAAGTCTGGGACTGGTTCCCAGAGGACAAAAAAAATATACTCCGGCAGAAAGAAAGCTAAAAACCGCTTCCGGTGTGGATGCCCAGCTGGGATTAAGCAGTTCGGCTTCCCTGGATCCGCTGCTTAACTGGTTTTCCGGCAGAACAGCAATGCTGAAGAAAGAACTGGAAGTAGAGAAAAAAGAAGTATTCCGGAGCAGGCTGGAAGGCATGTATGAAGAAGATTATTTTGTGAATACCTTGAAAATTCCGGAAGAATATGTACAGGGATTTATTTTTTATGCCGTAGAAAACGAACGATTTACAGCGGCCATAAAAGCAAAGAATAAAACATTGGCCACCTTTTTATTAAACGAATTAGCTGTGCAATACAAAAAAATAATCACCGATGAAAAATAAGCTGCTTCTGATTTTATTGTTCTGCTCCTTTTTAGGATTCTCCCAGAATACCGACAGAGAATTGCTAAGAGGGAAAATTTTTATTGACAGTCTGGATGTGGATAACATCACGGTCTTAAATACAGCAACGAAGAACAAGGCAGTGACCGACAAAGCCGGTGCCTTTCAAATTTATGCCAGGGCAAAAGACACACTGGTTTTTACCAGTCTGTCGTTTAGTCCGCTGCTCATAGTACTGGAAAAGCGGGATTTCGATCTGGAAGAACTGAAACTGAAACTACAGGTGGAAGTTAACCAGCTGAATGAAGTGATTGTAAAACGGCTTTCGGGCGATCTGGAGCGCGATACCCAGAAACTGAAAGACCGGAATGTGAAGGTTGCTGTAACCCAGAAAATGCTGTTTGATACCGATTTTAAACCCGATTATCTTTCCAAGCCGGCAGAAGCTCCGTTAATTACACACCTGAGCCCGCTAACGGGAGTCGACTTTATAAAAGTGGGCGCTTTAATAGGTAAACTGTTTAAGAGTACCCGGAAAGAAGGCAAAAAAGAAACACAGTTTATTACCGATAAGATTTTTGCGGATGCCGTCAGGGAAAAGCTGTCTGATAGTTTTTTTACCAATGTCCTGAAACTTAAAAAAGAGCAGATCGGGCCATTCCTGACCTACTGTGATGCAGGCGACGCGAACAGGGCACTTTTAGCCCCTCAGAAAGAGTTTGAACTTATCGACTTTTTAATCAGTAAGAGTAATGAGTATCGTTTGTTGCAGAAAAAGAATTAATTCTATCTTTGAAGCATGATAAAAATGCTGCGATACGGACTTTTGATAGTACTTTTTACAGGACTCAGCGCTATGGGCCTGCATAAATTCTATGTTTCTATTTTCCAGATGAACTATGTCCCGGAGAAAAAGACCATGCAGATTACGGCAAGGATTTTTACAGATGATTTAGAAAAAGCGCTGGAGAAAAAAAGCAAAAAGAAAATTTACCTGGCAACGCCTAAAGAAGCCCCGGAAACAGAAGAATTACTAAAAAAATACCTGGCTGAAAAGGTGCGCATCAAAATCAACAACACCGAAAAAACAATCCGGTTTTTGGGAAGAGAAACAGAAGACGATGTGGTGATCTGTTACCTTACGGTGCCGGTATCTGAAAAAATAAACACCCTGGAAGTTTACAATACAGTGCTGACGGAAATTTTTCCGGATCAGCAAAATATAATTCATACCAGTGTTAACAGTAACAAAAAGAGTCTTTTGCTTACTAATAGTAAACCAAAAGAATTTATCGAATATTAGAACTTAATAAAGTGATTCAGATTATGAAAAAATCGACCTCTATTTTTTCAATATTGGCATTAGCAATTCCGTTAATTACTATTGCTCAGGAAACAAAAAATACAGACAAGAAACGGGAGCCGGGGCATTATGACACGAATAAGTTCAGTCAGATGTACACACAAATGGCAACCCCTAATATGTTCCGAACGGCATCCGGTGCACCCGGACCGGCTTACTATCAGCAGCAGGCAGATTATAAAATGAACATTGAGCTGGATGATAAGAATACCAGGCTAAGCGGTGAAGAAACCATCACGTATTATAACAATTCTCCCGATCCGTTAACGTATTTATGGGTGCAATTGGATCAGAACGAAAAGAAACCGGATTCCAAATCCCCGTTAGTGGCCGATCAGCGAATGAACGGTGCGCTGACTCCTGACGGTTTTGCCAAGAATTTTTTACAGGAGCCTTTCCAGGGCGGTCATAACATCGAGTTTGTTAAGGATGCCAAAGGAAATCCGATGAAATACATCATCAACCAGACGATGATGCGTATTGATCTGGACAAGCCTCTTAATAAGGGAGAAAAGATCTCATTTTCCATCAAATGGTGGTACAACATTAATAACTACCGTGTTGACGGTGGTCGTTCCGGATATGAACATTTCGAAAAAGACGGGAATAATCTGTATGTAATTGCACAGTTTTACCCGAGAATGGCGGTTTATAATGATGTGGAAGGATGGCAGAACATGCAGTTTTGGGGAGAAGGGGAATTTGCATTGCCTTTCGGGAATTTTGAAGTGAATATTACAGTACCGGCCGATCATGTCATGGAAGGAACCGGTGATCTGATGAACAGAAAAGAGGTTTTAACGGCAGAACAGCTGCGCAGGTATGAACTGGCGGAGAAATCGTATGACAACCCAGTTGTAGTAGTAACCCAGTCGGAGGCCGAACAGCGTTCCAAAACCTTTTCGGATAAAAAGAAAACCTGGAAATTTAAAGCGACGAACGTAAGGGATTTTGCTTTTTCGACTTCGAGAAAGTTTATCTATGATGCGATGGCCGTTAAAATAGGCGGAAAAAATGTAATGGCAATTTCCTTATATCCGCCGGAATCCAATCCGTTGTGGGAACAGTATTCGACCAGAGTGGTAGCCCATACGCTAAAAAGCTATTCCAGTTATACTTTCGATTATCCGTATCCGAAAGCCGTGTCTATCTCGGCAGAAGACCAGGGAATGGAATATCCGATGATTTGCTGGAACTACGGACGTCCGGATGAAAAAGGTTATGTGAGTGAGCGTATCAAATATGGTATGATGGGTGTTATTATCCATGAAGTAGGACACAATTTCTTTCCGATGATTGTCAATTCCGATGAGCGGCAATGGACCTGGATGGACGAAGGGTTAAATACCTTCCTGGAATATTTAACAGAACAAAGCTGGGATAAAAATTTCCCTTCCAGCAGAGGTCCGGCAGCGAAGATTGTACCGTATATGAGCGGCGACCAGAAGTTCCTGGAGCCGATTATGTCTAACTCGGAAACGATCCATCAGTTTGGCGCTAACGCCTATGCCAAACCGGCTACAGGCTTAAACATACTGCGGGAAACGATTATGGGAAGAGAATTGTTTGACCATGCTTTCAGAACGTATGCCAACCGCTGGAAATTCAAACATCCAACGCCGGAAGATTTCTTCAGAACCATGGAAGATGCCTCGGCAGTAGACCTGGATTGGTTCTGGAAAGGATGGTTTTATTCGACCGATTATGTGGATATCGGAATCAAAGAAGTAAAACAATTCTATGTTTCGGATGTGCCAACGAAAGAGATGAAGGATTTTGCAGCAAAAAGAGGACGTTTCCTTCAGGACAACGGACCGTTTGTATATATGGTTTCGGATAAGAGCGAAGACTTTAAAGCCGATATGAAAAAACCTTTTGCAATACAGGATGTGAAACCTTTAAGCGATTATGTTGATGGCTTGTCGGCAGACGAGCGAAAAGCATTAAAAGCCCCGAAATATTTCTATGAGGTAGAATTTGACAAACCGGGCGGAATGATGATGCCAATCATTGTTGAATTACAGTTTGAAGACGGAACAAAGGAGCTGCACCATTTCCCGGTTCAGATCTGGAGAAAAGGAAATCAGACAGCAAAACGTGTTTTTGCAACCGGAAAACCCGTTAAAAAAATACAGCTGGATCCGAAGCTGGAAACAGCAGATATTGACGTTAGCAACAATGTCTGGCCAAAAGAAGAAGTCAAATCGAAGTTTGATGAATTTGAAAAAAAATAAAAAAAGCACTCGTCAGAGTGCTTTTTTGTGTTAATAAAAATCAAAAACAGGGGAGTTAAACTAATCTAACTTTGTAAATTTGCTACTTTATAACTTTCAAACCGGAAAAAAATGTTTGGTATAGGAGGCGGAGAAATTTTCTTCATAATATTAGTGGTCTTGATGTTGTTTGGTTCTGATAAGGTTCCTGAAATTGCGCGTACGCTTGGAAAAGGTATGGCACAGATAAAGAATGCTACCAACGATATTAAAAACGAAATTCAGAAAAGTGCGGAAGAGAACGGTATAACGAAGGATTTGGATTTTACGAAAGACCTGGATTTTACAAGCGGCATTACAAAAGAAATTGAAAAAGCCAAAGAAGATATTGAAGATATTTCCGGACCTATCAAAAGACAAATGTAATCTTGGAGCATATAATTGAGCTGGACAAGCAACTTCTCGTTTTTTTAAATAGCCTTGGCTCCGAAAACTTTGACGGACTCTGGCTGATCATTACCAAACAATTGTACTGGACACCCATCTTCCTGTATGTGTTTTACCTGCTGCAAAAAAAACTGGGATGGAAGCACTTACTATTGGTAATCGTGTTTTTAGCTTTGCTGATCGCTTTTACAGATCAGGTTACCAATCTGGTGAAGAATAGCGTACAGCGTTTGCGTCCTTGCAATGACCCGGAAATTAAAGACATTATCAGAGCGGTAAAACCAAGCTCGTCATTCAGCTACTTTTCAGGGCATGCTGCTAACTCTATAGCGTCGACAACCTTTATTGTGTTAATCCTGAGAAAGTACTATAAATATGCCTTTTTGTTCTTCCTGTTCCCGCTGATATTTGCATACAGCAGAATTTACCTGGGACTGCATTTTCCGGGTGATATCCTTTCCGGATATATTTTCGGAATCTGTACCGGGTATTTGTTTTCAAAAGGGTATGAAGCCTATAGAAAGAAATATTTTCCGGATATTTGATATGAGATACAATATCGTAAATCAAACTTCAAATTTAAGGGGCAATTAGCAAGGGGTAAAAGGCAAGCCTTGTATTGCGGAAGCTGATAGCTGTAAATTATATGTATGATATAAGATATATGAAGTATGGATGTCGTATATCAAACTTCAAACCTCAACTTTAAGGGGCAATTAGCAAGGGGTAAAAGGCAAATCTTGATTGCGGAAGCTGATTGCTGTAAATTAGCTATAACGGCATTATTTTTCCATCTACCATTTCAATAATTCGATCACAGTTGGCAGCAAATTCCTCATCGTGGGTGACGGCTATAATTGTCTGCCCTCGCTCTTTTGCCAATTGTCGGAAGATATCAAAAACAATCGCTGTATTTTTTGAATCCAGATTGCCGGTGGGCTCATCCCCCATAATGATAGCCGGTTCATTGATCAACGCTCTGGCGATAGCCACTCTTTGTTGCTGACCACCGGATATTTTAGAAGCTTTCTTTGTTTCGTGTCCTTTGACATCCAATAAGGTTAAGAGTTCCATTGCCTTTGCTTCTATTTCTTCCTTTGATTTTTTCCCGAGCTTCAATGCCGGTAACATTACATTGTCCAGTACAGAGAACTCCGGTAACAGATAATGAAACTGGAACACAAAACCGATATGTTCGTTTCTGAACCTTGAGAGTTGATTTTGTGTAAGCCCCGTTACTGTTGTTCCATTAATGGCAATGTTGCCCTCATAATCGGTATCCATTGTGGAAAGCAGGTAAAGCAGGGTGGATTTACCAGAACCGGATTTTCCAACAATGGCAACAAACTCACCCCGGTCTATTTCAAAACTCACGTCCTTTAATACCTGAAATGTTTCAGGTTCGTGGAAATATTTGTTTATTCCTTTTGCTGACAAAGCTATATTCATTTCCTTAAGATATTGGTGTTAAGCATTAACCTCTGAGTATTTCCACAGGATCTACTTTCGAAGCTTTTTTGGCAGGGATATATCCTGCGATAAATGTAATGATCATCCCAAAGACCATCGCCATTATATAATCAATCGGACGATAAGAAACCGGTAGTGTATCAAATGACGCTATGCTGAAAGGGATGTGGTCAACAATGAAAGTAATACTAAACCCTAATAACAAACCAACAAAGCCTCCTATAAAACCGATAACAATGGATTGCATCAGGAAAATCCGCACAATGTCTTTGCCATCGAACCCTATGGCTTTTAGTATTGCTATTTCACGCATTTTCTCGTTGACGGTCATACTCATAATATTATAAATTCCAAAACCGGCTACGATTAATATGGTGAGTGAAACAGTAATTGCCATGGTATCCCGCAGAATATTGGCTGATTCCAATTGTTCGTTACCTTCCTGCCAGGCTTCCGTTTTATAACTGATATAAGGACGAAGCGTATTGGCAACAATTTGGGCATCATTGTAATTCTTTATATTGGCTAATACTTCTGTTGCGTAACTTTTATTCTTTGACAACAACTGCCTTGCGGTGTTGATGGATATCATTGCCCGGCTTTTATCTACATTGCCCGAGCCGGTCTGTATCAGGCCAATCACTTTAAGTATTTTGTTAACTCCGTCCGATGTTGAAAGCATAACATTGTCTCCTACCGCTGCATTAAGCTTTTCTGCCAACCCGGTTCCCAATACTACAGCATCAGAACGTCTGTCCAGTTCGTACAAATCCCCCTCAGTCATATACTGTACACTATTGAACATCTGAATTTCATTAGTCACATCTATACCCGAAAGGGTACTGCTTATTTTGGTTACCCCATTTCTGAAAAACACATTCTGGTTCACCTGTTCGGTAACAGCAACAATTTCCGTGTTTTTCTGCAGTAACTGTTTTACCTCATCCGCATTCCTTATTCCTTCAGTATAATTGATGTGTTTTACATTACTTACATTACGGATGGTGTCATCGCTGCTATTCAATAGAAAAGCTTTTGAAGGAGATCCCCCCAGATCATTATACACCTTTATATGGGCCATTGACGTAAACGTAATTTCAGTTTGTGCGCTGTTTACACCGTTCATGAAACTATTCATAAAAATGTACATTGAAATGCCAAATGTGACGCTTAGTACTGCAACAATCAGCTGTCTTACTTTTGAGGTAAGATGCACCCAGGATATTTTTGTATTTACGCTCATCATTTCTTTTCTTTTTAATAAGCTTTCGCTACTGTTAGAAGTATCCGTACCCTTTATTTTGTCTTTTTTCCCTTAGGTAAAAGAATAATATCCTGTTCGGTTAGCCCTGATTTTACCTCTACCCAACTTCCTAAATTTTGTCCGGTTTTAATGGCTCTTTCTGTTCCGTCCTTTAGCTTTACAAAACGGCCTCTCACCAGAGCTGATGATGGAATGACCAAAACATTTCTGATAGTTGCCTGATTAATATTTGCCTGCAACTGTGTTCCCGAGAGCAGCAGTTTCGGTGGATTCACAAATACAGCTTCTGCAATATAGGATTGCTCTGTCTGGTTGAATTCGGGAAGTATTCTGATAATGGAAGCCGTGAACGTGGTGTCCGGGTAATTATTCATTTGCACGATGACCTGTTGCCCGATACTGATCTTGGTAATATCATCTTCTGCAACAAAGAGCTTCAGGATATGTTTACCGCTGCCAATCTTGGCGATCACCTCGCCTTTACCTACCAATTCCCCTTTCTTTTTAAGAACATCTAATACAATACCCGGTTTGTCTGCTTTGACCACATACTCGCTTAACATCGCCTGTTGTGTTTTGACCTGTTGCAAACCTCTGTTAGCATTTAATCGAAGAGCATTCTGTATCTGAATATAATTCTTCTCCAATATCTGAAGGTTAGCTTGCGAAGTTTTGTATTGTAGTTCGGCCTTTTCAAGATCAAGCGGTGACACTGAATTTTTCTTTCTTAAAGCAGCATAGCGCTCGTAATTCAGTTTGTCCTGATTAAGCTGCTTTCTGGCGATATCGATCTGTGACTGAATCTGTAATAACTGTGGTGCATCCGGAGTTGCATTTTGCAGGGCATCATTGTATGCAATCTGTGCATCCCGCAATTGCGCATCCTGTGCGTCGCTTTTTATGCGCACCAGTATCTGGTCTGCCGTCACATTATCCCCTTCATGAATATTCAGCTCCTTAATAATCCCATCCGCCGTACTCGCAATAACGTATTCATTTTCCTGTTCCAGGTGTCCACTCGCAAATACAGCTTGTTGCAGGCTTTTTCTTAAAGGATGCATTTCCTCTTGCTTGTTACATGCCGTAAAGCTGAGGCATATTAACAGCAACGGTATAATGGTTATGATGCTATTTGCTTTCATTGTTTATGGTTAAAATTTAAAGTTAGAACAGCTTTCGGATGTAAAGCGTATAATAATTGATGTAATAATTACTGAGATTCTGCATATACTGGTTTTGCTCCTGAAGTAAATCCTTGAATTTATCCAACCGTTCATCCAGCCCGATAATGCCACTTTCGTATCTGTTTTTTGAATGGTTGTCATTCCTGTATTGGAGTTTCAGAATTTCCTCCTGCTTCTTTAAATCTTCAGTACTCTGCCTGAATTGTATCTTAAGGTTGTCGTCTTCCTTTTGGGCTGTAAGTTTCTTGTTGTCCAGCACTTGCTGCTGCTGACGATATTGTATCCGGGATTGAACAACTTTTTCTCTTGTGGACAGACCATTGAAAACAGGAATATCCAGTTTGACATTCCAGAAATGCTGGGGTAGATTATTAGCGCTGGAAAGGTCAAACATTTTATCCATGGCCCAATTCCGGTTGAATTGATAACCTATTGTAAATGTAGGATATTGCATTGATCTTGCTCCTTCCAGCTGCCGTCTGTTCAGTTCCAATTGGGCTTGCTCTATCTGCACATCCGGAGCGACAGTACTAATAACTTCTTCCTGCTCTAAATCGGGCTGGACAGCAGAAAGCTCATCCGTTAGAATAAGACTATCTGTAGAATTCAACTGGGACTGCAATTGATTATACAATTGCCCTAAAGAGGAAGAAAGACTGCTAACCAGCTGTTCCGTCTGCATTTGCTGGATTTTGCTGCGATTAAGGTTTTCTTCAGTAAAGATTCCCGCCTCATATTTATCTTCTGCAATTTTATAGATACTGTCTGATGCTGTAATATTGCTTTCGCATATTTTTATATACTTCTTGGTAAGCAAAATAGAATAGTAGGTTTGCGCAAGCTGGTTATACGTCTGGTATCTTGCCTTGATGGTATTGGCCTCATTTAGCTTTTGTGTCGCTTCCGTCGTTTTTATAGCAAACCACTTTTGAAAGTTGACGATATCCCAGCTTGCCTGCACGCCTGTGCTGTACATGTATTTTTTGCCGAAAGTGTACTCTTTGAAAGTTCCCGCAGGAGCCCCCGGATTAAACAGGTTCGCAGGAACCAGCGTAGGCTGGAGAATGATGTTGTCATTAAACCCGGCAAAACCATTAACCGACGGTAGTAAAGCTGCTTTCGATGCCCTGCTCTTTGATTCTGCAATTTTTTCCTGGTGCATGGCACTCTGTATGCTGATTGCATTTCGATCAGCATAGTCCAATACTTCCTTTAATGTAGAAAATCGTAATTGTGCCTGGGTGTTAAGGCCGCCGGCACAGATTAAAAGGATTATAATGAGTAATTTGGATTTCATCGCTATTCCGTTACGCTATTTTTGCTTTAAATATAAAAATGAAGAATGGAGGGTAATTTTGGACACGGTAAAAACCGAAAAAGAATGGTAAAGCCTTCGTTTAAAGGTTTTTTTGTTTTCTTCTATTTTATTCTTGTCCATATTTGCGATTTGTTTATGAATCCAACCTTTACCGTCAATTCAATTGAACCATCGTTTTTTATCCTGAGCCTGCAAGGATAGCTTTTGCCCTTTTTAGGGAAATTGACCTTTCCGTTGTATATGCCATTGCTGTAGATAATATCGGTAATCTGATTTTTACCAACGATGCTCTCGTCCGGAGCTTTCCGGATTATGGCATTATAACTGATACCAGTGTTTACAAATTCCACAACGCGGGTTTTGTCTTCATTTGTCCATTTTCCCAAAACAGCATCCCGACTGTTTTGTGTCTGTTTAGGAACAAAAAATGTGGTAATAATAAAGACTACCAGATAGAAAGTTTTCATTGCTTCCTCATTTAAAATATGATGCAATTTGGGTATTCTATTATGTTTCTTAAAGCGGTTATTGGTCAAAGCAGGCAAACAGCTCTTTAAGGCAGGCATTACAGGTAAAAAAAAAATACCATCATACTTACTTTAGAACTGCATTTTCCGGGAAGTGTTAATGGTTATTCTATTTGTAGTAATAGGCAATAAATCAGTGTGTTATTCTTGTGTATGTCAATTCTGGTTGGCTGCATTGATGTCCACGATAGTACTGTAGGGGGGAGCAGTAGTGGTGAAAAGGTTGTCCTCTTTATTTTTTGATAATTTTAAAAATGGACGATGGTTATGTTAAAACGAAAAAGAAAGCCAATTGAACAATTACAAGCATCAGGTGTTTGTTAATTTATCCATTAAAATGAGCAGTCAACATAATGTTTTAAGCTCCCTCCAGCCAATGTAAAAACTCAGCAGCTTTGGCTTTGCTTACGACGATGTCTTCCGTGGTTTTTACCGTTAGCTTGATGACCAGTTTCCGGGCAAAGAACCTTTCAGCATTTGCAACGGCGGCCCTGTTAATCAGAAACTGGCGGTTAGCCCTGAAAAATACAGTCGGGTCCAGCACTTTGTTAAGTTCCTCAAGTTTTCCGGAAAGATAATACCGCTGACCATTTAGGGTTGTAATGTTCACTATTGTTTTATCCAGATAAAAGAACGCAATATCTTTTACCTGTACAGGTATTATTTTTTCCTTTTGATATACTAACAGGGCTGTTTTGTACTGATGCTTAATCTGTTGAAGTAAACCCGTTAGTTTTTGCCTTTCCTGCAGGGTTTCAAAGGCTGATTTCAGTGAATAGAATTTATCCAATGCTCTTTCAACCTGATTGCGGGTAATGGGTTTTAGCAGGTAACTAACCGCATTGGTATCAAAGGCATTTATCAAATACTCATCAAAAGCAGTACAAAAGATAACGGGACTTTTAATTTCAATCTGGTTGTAAATGTCAAAACATAATCCGTCGGCCAGCTGAATATCCGAAAAGATCAGGTCTGGGTGTTCATTTTCGGCAAACCAATTGAGTGCCTGCTCTATGGAATCCAATGTGGCTAAGATTTGTATGTCGCGGTCTATATGGCCTATCATATTGGCAAGTTCTCTTGCTGATTTGGCTTCGTCTTCGATAATTAACACGTTAATCATATAAGTGGTAATTTTATGGTAAACACTGTATCTTTCTTTTCTATTCCGATTTCCTTACCAAAGAGAAGGTGATAGCGTTGCATCACATTGGCCAGCCCGATACCAGTGGTATGTTGTACGGATGTCTTGGGTTGCAGGTTATTGGTTACTTCCAGCAAATCATTACCGGTATTTTTTATAGCAATCCTCAGTTTTCTTGTTGGCGAAGCAATATTGTGTTTAATAGCATTTTCAACCAGAAGCTGGAGCGTGAGCGGTGGTATTTTCTTATTAAAGACCTGTTCATCTACATTAATGACTATCTCAATAGCATCTTCCAGCCGCATTTTAATGATATAAAGATAAGAGTCTATAAAATTAAGCTCCTGTTCTATGGTAGCGGTATCAATATTCTTATACCGGAGTACATAACGGTACACATTTGCCAACTCAGAAACATATTCTTTTACACTTTGTTCCTGTGTGAGGGTACTGAGTGTATTGAGTGTATTGAAAAGGAAGTGCGGACTCAGCTGCTCTTTCAATGAGGATATGTTAGCTGCCAGTTGTGCCTGTTTAAGTGCCGCGATCTCAAGCATATTCCGCTGCTTTTCTGAGAGTATATGGAGGTAGTAAATAATGAAATAAAATAACCCGCTGATTACTATTCCCCGTAACAGCAATATATATAATCGTTTGCCTCCTTCAGCATCGGGTAATAATAAAGGGTTATCACTTACCAGGGAGAAAATCATATCCAGTAAAAAAACAAAACTACTGACGACGACAATGGAAAAGGCAGCAATTACCCCATTATTGATATTAAATTGTTTCGATTTACTTAATATAAACTGGTGCGCTAACCAGCAGAAAATACAAAAAGTAAAATTATAACCAACGCTTATTATAATAGGATGAAATTCAAACTTTTCCATACGAATCACTCTGGGGAGTGCTGCAATGAGCGACACACCCAATGATACGATCAGGCCGGGAATCCAGTTTTGTTTTTTCACAATAACAAATATAAAGCTTAGTATGCTAATGATGCTGCAGACAAACCGTAGAGCAGGCAAAAACGCATATAAAGCAGACATCTCGCTGCTTATATCTTACGTAGCTTCAATTACGGTTACATTCTTTCAGTATTGATGTTGTATGCATAATAAAGCGTCCGTTTAATCCGGGAATATATAACCACCGAAAGCGGGCAGGGACCATTGTTGCCGAGTTGCCCACCTCAAAGCTTTCCATCTAATTTTTACATATAGAGTTGTAGGGGAGATTGTCGGTAAATGCCAATGTACTCCGTTTATATGATTGCATTTTTAAATTAAACAGTTACACCAAAAAGATAGCCTGCAAATGCGGAAAGTCCCATTGCAATTGTTCCCCAAATGGTGATTCTTATCATGGCTTTTAAGGGACTTGAGCCACCTGTTTTTGCAGCGGTAATCCCTAAAATTATAAGAAAAATGATAGTAAATCCATATAGCCAGTATTCCATGCCTTTTACCGGTGCAAAAAGAATTACTAATAAAGGTAATAGACCGCCACCTGTAAAAGCTGCCCCTGATGCTAATGCTGCCTGTATGGGTTTTGCCTTACTGATTTCGTTAATACCCAGTTCGTCTCTGATATGTGTCCCTAACGCATCTGCTTCTGTTAACTCTATTGCGACCTGCATCGCTGTTTCTTTCTTTAAGCCTCTTCTTTCATAAATTTGAGACAATAGCTTCAACTCTTCTTCCGGCATCTCTTTAAGCTCTTTTCTCTCTCTTTCAATGTCACCTTTCTCAATATCAGTTTGAGAACTAACAGAAACATATTCACCTGCCGCCATTGACAATGCACCCGCTACAAGTCCGGCGACTGTTGCCAGAACAATTGGCTCCCTTGCTGTGCTTGCTGCTGCAACACCGATTGCAAGACTGGAAATGGAAATAATTCCGTCATTTGCTCCAAGAACGGCTGCCCGTAACCAGTTACTTTTGTGGATGTAATGGTTGTCTAAATAGTTATCTATAGTGATCATGGTATCAGGTTTAGTATATTAAAAGTACTCATTTTAATGATACACCCTAATTAAAAACGAGAGGTAAAAGGCAAGTTTTGATTGTGGAAACTGATTGCTGTAGATTATATAAGATATATGAATGTCGTATATTGAACTTTAAACCTCGTATATCAACTTTAAGGGGCAATTGGCAAGAGGTAAAAAGCAAGTCTTGATTGCGGAAACTGATTGCTGTAAATTATATATATGATATAAGAAGTATGAGGTGTGAAAGGATATCGTAAATCAAACTTCAAATCTCGTATATTAACTTTAAGAGGCAATTAGCAAGAGGTAAAAGGCAAGTCTTGTATTACGGAAGCTGATTGCTGTAAATTATATAAGATATAAGGAGTATGAGGTGTGAAGGGATATCGTAAATCAAACTTCAAACCTCGTATATTAATTTTAAGGGGCAATTAGCAAGAGGTAAAAGGCAAGTCTTGATTGCGGAAGCTGATTACTGTAAATTATATAAGATATAAGAAGTATGAGGGTGAAGGGATATTGTACATCAAACTTCAAACCTCGTATATTAACTTTAAGAGGCAATTGGCAAGAGGTAAAAGGCAAGCTTTGATTACTGTGAATTATATAAGATATAAGAAGTATGAGGTGTGAAGGGATATCGTACATCAAACTTCAAACTTCGTATATTAACTTTAAGAGGCAATTAGCAAGAGGTAAAAGGCAAGTTTTGTATTGCGGAAGCTGATTACTGTAAATTATATAAGATATAAGAAGTATGAGGTGTGAAGGGATATCGTAAATCAAACTTCAAACCTCGTATATTAACTTTAAGGGGTAATTGGCAAGAGGTGAAAGGCAAGTCTTGTATTACGGAAGCTGATTGTCGTAACTCCTAATATTATATAAGATATAAGAAGTAGGAGGTGTGAAGTAATACATCGTAAATCAAACTTCAAACCTCATATATCAAAGCTTATAATTGCCTTTTGCTATTTGCTATTTGCCAATTGTTTTTTGCCAATTGTTTTTTGCCAATTGTTTTTTGCCAATTGTTTTTTGCCAATTGTTTTTTGCCAATTGTTTTTTGCCAATTGTTTTTTGCCAATTGTTTTTTCGCCTATTGCCAATTGCTTCTTGTTCTTATAAAACGCGGCTCACCGTCAGTCCGTCGCGTATGGGTAATAAAACCGTTTCTACACGCGGATCGTCTTTCAGGAGCTTGTTGTAGTCCAGTAATATCTTCGTACTCTTGTCGTTTGCTTTTAAAGGCTCCAGTACTTTTCCGGACCATAAAACGTTATCCGATAAAATAATACCGCCTTTATGCATTAACGGAACGATCATTTCAAAATAATGAATGTAGTTTTCCTTATCGGCGTCGATAAATACCAGATCAAATTTTTTATTTAAGGTTGGGATGATTTCCAGAGCATTGCCTAAGTGCTGGTGTATCTGGTCATTCCATTCCGACTGGTCAAAGTATTTTCGCTGGAAATCGTAGAGTTCCTCGTTAATGTCAATAGTATCCAGAGTACCGTTTTCCTGTAAACCTTCCGCCAGGCATAATGCCGCATAACCGGTATAGGTTCCGATCTCCAGTATGGCATTGGGACGGATCAGTTTGGAAAGCATGCTCAGGACACGCCCTTGTAAATGACCGCTTAACATGCGGGGCTGTAATATTTTCTGATGGGTTTCTTTATTTAATGCCGCTAATAATGCCGGTTCATTTTCCGAATGCAGGGCTACATAATCTTCTAAAGTTTCCGATATAAAATGCATAAGCTTAAATTTTTTACAAAATTACAAATTACCAAACGCATAAATTACCAAATACATAAATAGTTACTAACTTTGCGCCATGCAAACGGATAAGAAAGACATAAGAGCTTTAAGTAAAGAGCAGTTACGTGATTTTTTTGTTGCCAATGGTGACAAAGCCTTTAGAGGGAATCAGGTATATGAATGGTTGTGGAGTAAAGGCGCTCACAAATTTGATGACATGACGAATGTGGCTAAACCCACAAGACAAATGCTGGAGGAGAATTTTGTGATCAATCATATCAAAGTAGATCAGATGCAGCGCAGTTCGGATGGAACGGTTAAAAATGCCGTGCGTTTGCATGATGGACTAATTGTGGAAAGCGTGTTGATTCCAACCGAAACCAGAACAACGGCCTGCGTGTCCAGTCAGGTTGGCTGTAGTCTGGACTGTAACTTCTGTGCAACAGCACGGTTGAAACGGATGCGTAACCTGAATCCGGATGAAATATACGATCAGGTTGTGGCTATTGATAATGAAAGCAAACTGTATTACAACAGACCGCTGTCTAATATTGTATTCATGGGAATGGGTGAGCCGCTGATGAACTACAACAACGTGATAAAAGCGATTGAAAAAATCACGGCACCGGAAGGTCTGGGAATGTCGCCGAAAAGGATTACCGTTTCGACTTCCGGAATTCCGAAGATGATTAAAAAACTGGCAGACGATGAGGTAAAATTCAAACTGGCCGTTTCGCTGCACTCGGCTATCGATGAGATCCGCTCCGGAATCATGCCGTTTTCGGAAAACTTCCCGTTAAAGGACCTGAGAGAAAGCCTGGAATACTGGTATTCCAAAACCAAAAGCAGGGTGACCTACGAATATGTGGTCTGGAAAGGAATCAACGACGATAAAAAATCGATTGATGCGTTGGTGAAATTCTGTAAATACGTTCCGTGTAAAGTGAACCTGATTGAATATAACCCGATTGATGACGGGGAGTTTCAACAGGCTGCTCCGCAGGCTATAGAAAATTATATCACGGCTCTGGAACGAAATGATATTGTGGCCAAAGTGCGCCGAAGCAGAGGAAAAGACATTGATGCGGCTTGTGGCCAGCTGGCTAATAAAGAAGCTTAAAAAAATAAAAAAAAGCCCCGGATCCGGGGCTTTTTCAATGGTTAAAAACCATCTAGGGTAATAATCGAAGTTTCGCCGTTAATAGTCATGGTGGCCTGGTTGTCGCAAGTTCCGTCACCATAATCAATAGTTGCCGTATTGGCATTTCTGGTAATTGTAATCACTCCCGCCACGATATAGGCACAATCCCTTTTTATTTTCAGAGGTGTTGTTATCGTAGTGCTGTTTACATTTCCGTTAGGGAAAGTAGTGCTCCAGCTTCCTGTGATTAAAAAGACATCATCGCTGATGCCGGGAGTATCATGACCTTCACTCCATTCTTTGGTACGGGTACCGGTTCTGTGGTATACGTCCCCGTTCGGATACGTGATTGTCATGTCTAATGACATGCTTGTTTCCGGATTGCCGTTGGCATTCGCGTGAGTACGCGTCATGGTGCGGTTGCCGGTAATGGCAATATCATTGTAATAAAAATTCTCGAAAGTATACGTTATTGTATGCGACATTGTTTCAAAATCATTTGTAAAACTAATAATGATTTTTCCTTTTAAAGTAGCGCCCATAAAAGAACAGCCCTCTGTTCCAAAATCAATACTCACATTCTAGGTATTGTCAATAATTGCCGAAGTAGTAACAACACATCCGGGTAACATTTGTGCCGTATTGGTCATTTTACCGGAACCATTTTGCGGTAGGATATAACCGTTTTCTACTACTGTAGCAACATCATCCACCATTTTGTCAATCTTTGCATCCGTTCTAAACTCCTCCTTTGTAATTGGAGTTGAAGACGTAGTACCTGAACCATCACTGTCTTTGTCACAGCTTCCTGTAAAAACTAAAGCTAAAAACAGTCCTAGAAAAAACAGACTTTTTTTCATATATAATTGATTTTTAGTTTAGTAGGTAGGCTATTATAAACGGTAAAACAGTTTGGTTTAGTATGTGAATTATGATTTTTTACTTTCCTCTCAAATTGGTATATTTGAAACCAATGAAAATCGTAGAGCAAATAAAGCAGCCCATAGTTAAGGAAATGGAACTTTTTGAAAAGAAGTTCCATGAATCAATGTCATCTAAGGTTGCATTGCTTAACAGGATTACATACTATATCGTTAACCGGAAAGGAAAACAAATGCGTCCGATGTTTGTTTTTCTGACGGCCAAAATGGTTTCCGAAGGAGTGGTAAACGAAAGAACCTACCGCGGAGCGTCGGTTATCGAATTAATCCATACCGCAACTTTGGTACACGATGATGTGGTAGACGACAGTAACCGCCGCAGAGGCTTCTTTTCCATCAATGCCTTATGGAAAAATAAAATTGCCGTTTTGGTAGGCGATTATTTGCTGTCCAAAGGACTTTTGCTGTCAATTGATAATAACGATTTTGATCTGCTGAAAATTATATCGGTTGCCGTTCGTGAAATGAGCGAAGGGGAACTGCTTCAGATTGAAAAGGCAAGACGTCTGGATATTACCGAGGATGTTTACTACGAAATCATCCGCCAGAAAACAGCAACGCTAATCGCAGCCTGCTGCGCATTAGGTGCCTGCGCAGTGAAACCCGAAGATACCGAAGTTGTGGAACGAATGCGGAAATTCGGCGAACTGATCGGAATGGCATTTCAGATTAAAGACGATTTGTTTGACTATACGGATGATGCCATCGGTAAACCTACCGGGATCGATATTAAAGAGCAAAAAATGACATTGCCTTTAATCTATGCCCTGAACAACTGTACTTCCAAAGAAAAAAGCTGGTGTATCAACTCCATTAAAAACCACAACAAGGACAAAAAACGTGTTCGGGAAGTTATTGCATTTGTAAAAGAACGCAACGGACTTGTTTATGCCGAAGGAAAAATGGTCGAATTCCAGCAGGAAGCCCTTCAGCTTCTGGAAAATTTCCCTCCCTCTCCCTATAAAGAGGCACTGATCCTGATGGTTAATTACGTTATTGAAAGAAAAAAATAATTTTTTTTTCGATAATTTTACTGTTGTAATAAATTGTTTTTCAATACTTTAATTTGAAAAGTGATTTTTTTTACTATGGCAATACAACCATTTTCATACAACGCTCGTCTATACTAATAGAAACATCTGAATAACGATTTTGAAAGTAATCAACTTACATCAGGAAGAAAAGGAGCTTATTGCTTTGGCGGTCGAAAACAATCGGCATGCACAGCATAAGATATACTCCCAGCATGCTCCCAAAATGTTAAGTGTGTGCCGTCAGTACTTAAAAGATGTTCATCAGGCTGAAGATGTCATGATAACCGCTTTTATGAAAGTATTTACCGGCTTAAAGAATTTTGAGCACAAAGGCAGTTTTGAAGGATGGATCAGAAGAATCATGGTGAATGAGTGTATCTCACACATCAGGGTTCAGAAGCCAATTAAGTTTAGTGAAGAAGAAACCTTTTTAGAAGGGGGATTTAACAATATTGAAAGCCAGTTATCTGTAGAAGATATTCAGTTTTTAATAGATAATTTACCCGATGGCTACAGAATGGTATTCAACCTGTATGCTATTGAAGGGTATAAACACCAGGAAATAGGAAAAATGCTGGGCATAAGTGAAGGAACATCCAAGTCGCAATTATCCCACGCCAGAAAAATGTTGCAGGAACAAATTAACAGACAAAAAAATTATCAGAATGGAACCGAATAAAAGAGAAGAAGATTTCAGGATAAAACTGAATTCCAGAACGCTTCAGCCTTCTGAGACGGCATGGGACAGGCTGGATGCGATGCTTTCGGTAGCCGAGGAGAAAAAACCGAAGCGCCGTTTTACATGGCTGTATATCGCAGCGGCTTTTATCGGGTTTGTATTTGTGGGACTTTTTTTATTTGATCAGCAAAAAAACAATGTTGAGCTAAACGAAAACACCACCACCATAGTAGAAAGCAATCCGGTTCAGGAACAGCCGGAAGCCTCAGCGCCGGAAGCAGTGCCGGAAAAGTTACCGGTTTCGGTAACACCGGTAAAAATAAAAGAAGCTGTTGCAATGACGAATACCGGAAAAGCGACCGGAAATCCGGAAATCCGTGTGGAAAAAAACATGGCGAAAGAAAAAATAAATGAAGAAATGATCGCTGTCGTACCTCAGAAAAGTATTCAGAAAAACAGAGTTGCTGTAAATGTGGATGAACTTTTGGCAGCTGTCGATGGCAACCAGTCCAAAAGCGAACTTAAAAAGCAGAATGTAACGGTAGATGCCAATTCCCTGCTGTCAACAGTGGAAGGAGAGCTGAACACGACCTATCGTGAAAATACTTTCCAGACCATAAGCAGAAACTTCAAAACCGTAAAATCTGCGGTTGCCAATAGAAATAAAGAGTAAATCAATCAAAAATCGAACAGTTTAAATTTTAAATTATGCAAAAAATTATTTTTTATGTAGTGGCATTGCTATGCCTTGTAGTAACTAAAATACAGGCTCAGGAAACCTTTGAACAGCGTGCTAAAGTGATTGCTGAAAACATTGAGAACATCACAAGAGAAGAAAAGAAAATATTAAAAGACAAGGTGGATGTGATCAATACGCAGCTGGAAAACAAAAGTATCACAAGAGAGGAAGCCGATAAAATGAAAATGGAAGCGGCAACGTTTCATGCGAAAAGAATTGAAGAAAGAGTAGCCTTTGAAGAATCCCGTTTGAATACACTAATCAAGGAAAAAGTAGACGGGAAGATCCAGGAAGCAAGTGCTGATTCTGTGACCAGCAAAAGAGTGAGCATCATAGAAGTGCGTTACAGAAAAGGGAACGGTAACGGAAAAAGAAAAGAAGTAATTGAAAAAAGAACCACGTCACAACTGGTTCTGGCCGGAGGAGTGAATAACCTGGTAACCGGAGGAGCGGTAGCAAATTCAAAATTCAGATACTGGGGTTCACATTTTTACGAATTCGGATTGACATTCAATACCCGTATCATGAAAAATAACAACCTGTTGCATGCAAAATACGGAATGTCTTTAGTGTATAATAACCTACGTGCGGTCGACAACCAATATTTTGTAAAGAATAATGATCAGACGGAACTGGTTACTTCTTCTACCTGGTTAAGCGAATCCCGTTTGCGAAATATCCAGCTGATTTTTCCGGCACATTTGGAATTTGACTTTACCCCTAAAAAAGTAAATGAAAAAGGCGAAACAAGATTCAGAACCCACAGAAGCGGCCGGATCGGAATTGGAGGATATATCGGAGCCAATTTACAAACCCGACAGTTTTTGGAATACCAGCGTGACGGATTTGAAGTGGAAGAAAAACAAAAAAGCAATTTTAACACTAATGGATTTGTGTACGGATTGAGTGCCTATGTGGGATATCGTTCAACAAGTTTGTACCTGAAATACGATTTAAACCCATTATTTAAAAATAATTCTGCCGATCAGAACAATATTTCGCTAGGATTGCGTTTTGATTTAAATTAAAGTTTGGTTAGTTATATACTTTTTTTAGAAGGTGTTCGTTACAGAGCACCTTTTTTATTTCCGGTAATGGATTTTATTTTTGTACAAATCCTATTCCCCTTTGTATCTTTGTCTTCGTATGATTGCACAAAATTCTATAGAAACTGTTTTTGAAACCGCCCGTGTTGAGGAGGTAATCGGTGATTTCGTTCAGCTAAAACGTGCCGGAAGCAACCTGAAGGGGTTGAGCCCGTTTGTTGATGAAAAATCCCCTTCGTTCATGGTGTCGCCGGTAAAACAGATCTGGAAGGATTTTAGCTCCGGAAAAGGAGGGAATGTGGTTACTTTCCTGATGGAACACGAACATTTTTCCTATCCGGAAGCCATTCGCTACCTGGCGAAAAAGTACAATATTGAGCTGGAAGAAACGGAGCAGTCGCAGGAGGACAAACAGGAAGCGAATGAAAAGGAAAGCATGTACCTCGTGTCGGAGTTTGCCCAAAAGTACTTTCATAACGTGCTGCTCAATTCGGAAGAAGGTAAGGCTATCGGTTATTCGTATTTTAAAGAAAGAGGATTCTCCGGTGAAACCATTAAAAAATTCGGACTGGGCTATTCTCCGGAATCCTGGGATGCTTTTACCAAAGAGGCTTTAGGGAAAGGTTATAAGCTCGAATACCTGGATAAAACCGGATTGACCATCGTTAAGGAAGATAAGCAATTTGACCGCTTTAAAGGGCGTGTAATGTTCCCGATCCAGAGTATGTCCGGAAGAGTTTTAGGCTTTGGTGGACGTATACTGACGAATGATAAAAAAGCAGCCAAATATTTAAACTCGCCCGAAAGTGATATTTACCATAAAAGCAAGGTTCTTTACGGAATATACCATGCAAAACAGGCAATTGCCAAATTAGACAATTGCTATTTGGTGGAAGGCTATACGGATGTGATCCAGTTTAACCAATCCGGAATTGAAAACGTTGTAGCGTCATCCGGAACCGCTTTAACGGCAGATCAGATTCGTCTGGTTAACCGGCTGACAAAGAATATTACGGTGCTTTTTGACGGCGATGCAGCCGGTTTGAGGGCTTCAATCCGCGGGGTCGACCTTATCCTTGAAGCCGGGATGAATGTAAAAGTATGCTCTTTTCCTGACGGGGAAGACCCGGATAGTTTTGCAAAGAAAACACCTTATGAAGAACTGGTGCAATATCTGGAAGCCAATGCCAAGGATTTTATACAGTTCAAAGCTTCCCTGTTAATGAAGGAAGCAAACAACGATCCGATTAAAAAAGCCGATCTGATCCGGGATATGGTCAACAGTATTTCCAAAATTCCGGACAGGATTAAACGGGAAATATACATTCAGGAATGTTCCCGTATTATGGATATTTCAGAACAGGTGCTGGTTAACACGCTGGCACAGCTGGTGCAGAAAGATATCACGGATGCCGGTAAAAAACAAAAGCAGGAACAGCAGAAAGCTTCTTTTGAAGTTGTCCGCAATGAAGAAACGGAAGCGGTTTCCAAAATTGATATCCTGTATGAACTGGAACGTAAAATAATTGAAATCCTGTTGCTTTACGGCAGTGCTGTAGAAGAATTTGAAGATGTATTGCTAAAAGCGAATGAAGAAGGAGAAATGCTTGAAGTCAGCGAAAACAATAGCTATAAAGTTTACCAGCGTATTTATATGAGCTTGCAGGAAGATGAGGTCGAGCTGGCCAATGAATCTTTCCGGGCTATTTATAACAACCTGATCAACTATTACCATCAGAATGAGAAATTCGAAATAGAGCAGTATTTGATGCGTCTGGAGCCGGAACTGGCAAGGGAGGTAACGAATATCCTTATGGAGGAGGAGCGCGAGTCGCTGCACAACTGGGAAGTGCAGCAAATCATAGTCAAACAAAAAAACCAAACGATAAGTCAATACGTTTCCGAAACAATACTGACTTTACGTTGGTTTCTTGTTGATCGAATCATTAATGAACTTAAGAACTCAATAAGTCCGGAACCCTCAGTAGACAATTCCGAAATCTTAATGATGGCTGTTGATTATCACAAGCTGATTAATTCTTTTTCAAAAAAATTAGGCCGTGTGATGTCGCGTTACAGCTAAACGATTTCCAGTGTTTTGGCTTTGTTAACCAGGTCAACCAGGTTAGTAACATGAAGTTTTGTCAGCAAACGCAACTTGTAAGTACTAATCGTTTTTTCATTCAGGTTCAGTAATTTGGCAATCTCTTTGTTTTTCTTTCCATCGCTTAAGTAGCGTAGCACTTCAATTTCACGAGAAGACAATTTGCGGTACAGTCTGTCAGTTTTACGTCCTTTATTTAATAAAGCTAAGTTTTTCCTTACAGCCTCGCTAAAAATTATATTTCCGACAAAAACACTTTTTATGGCAAACTCCAGCTCCTCTAATTTTGAGTTTTTATGCATATAAGCGGATACTCCTGCTTTTAATGCATTGGGTGCATAAATTTGTTCAGCTAAGTTTGTGAAAATAACAATCTTCGTGTTTGGATATTCCTTAGTTAAGGTTTTCACAGTACTGATACTGGTTAAACCATCCAGCTCCAAATCCAAAACAACAACATCTACGTTTTTTTTCCGTAGTAATTCTTCCAGGCCGTATAAATTACTAACAACTCCGACAAAATTGATCTCCGAATTATCCTTGAAAAAGGACTTCACCCCATATTGAACGACGGGGTGATTATCTGCTAAACAAACTTTTATCATTTCAATAGGTTTTTAATAGTAATTATCTGTAAAGTTACTAAAAAAATATAAACTATTGATAATCAGTGAAAGAAATTTATTTCAAATCTTTTGGGATCAGACAAACCGGTATTGGGTTCATTTTGTGTTGGTTAGCAGCGTTTAATTTACGGTAAATATTGAAGACTTCCAGTGCTCTGCCCTCAAAATCATTTGCTGTCCGGTCATTTTCGTATGCAAGCATAGCAAATTCCAGTTCGTCATAGCTCGCACCCAGCTGATCTTCATCACTTCTGTCGTCTCCAAACAAACCGTCTGTAGGTTTTGCCGTAATAATGCTTTCGGGAACATCCAGATAAGCGGCAAGCAGGCGGACTTCCGATTTCATTAAATCGGCAATCGGGCTGAGATCGACACCGCCATCACCGTATTTGGTGTAAAAGCCTACGCCGAAGTCTTCTACTTTATTGCCTGTTCCGGCAACAAGGGCGCTGTTTAAGCCGGCAAAATAATACAGGGTAGTCATTCGTAGCCGGGCGCGGGTATTGGCCAGTGTGAGGTTTAAAATCGCTTCATCGTCCGAAGAAGGAACCATCGCCTTAAAAGTTTCAAAAGCCGGAGTTAGATCGGCCAGAGCGCTGCTCACATTGGCAAAGCGGGATTGCAGCTGCGCAATATGCTCTTTTCCTCTGGAAACCTGGCTCGGAGCCTGGTGTATCGGCATTTCCACACATAAAGTAGGCAGTCCGGTTTGCGCGCACAGCGTTGAGGTTACGGCAGAATCAATACCGCCGGAAATCCCCACAACAAAACCTTTTACTTTTGCGTTAGTGGCATAATGCAATAACCAGTTTACAATATGGGCGTTAATTTTTTCGATTTGGATTGTGTTCGAATTAACCATGATAAATTATGAAGATTTTATAAAACCGTAGTGTATATTTGCAAAAATTATTTTGGATAAAAATAGAAAATTTTAGCTAACAAATTTGGAGTCGCTTCTATTTTAAAATAGACCATCGGTTCGCAGGAACAATTGGATGTGCAGCGATTAAAACAAATGAACGATATGAAAAAATATTTACTTGGAATAGCAGCTGTTTTCGTGTTGTTTTCATGCAAAAAAGAAGATAAGGTTGCAGAAGCTGTCGCGGCAATACCGGTGAAAGTGGAAATTGAACGCTTTGATAAAGTATTTTATGAATCGCCGGTAACGGACTTTCCTAAAATTAAAAAAGAGTTCTCATATTTCTTCCCTGCGGGTAATCCGGATACGGTATGGACCAATAAAATGCAGGACCCGCTTTACCGGGAACTGTATGGCGAAGTAAAAAAGAAATACCCGAATAACGATGCTTTTGAAGGTGATCTGGTAGCGCTCTTTAAACACATTCAATACTATTTCCCGGAATATAAAACACCAAAAGTGGTAACGCTGGTTTCGGAAATGGACTATGAGAACAAAGCGATTTTTGCCGATAGCCTGGTGATTATTTCACTGGATATGTATTTGGGAAAAACGAACAGATTATATGAATTTCCGGAATATTACAAGCAGAATTTCGAGCCTTCCCAAATGATGCCGGATATTGTGGCTAGTTTTGCAGCCGGAAAAATAAGTGCTCCGAAAGATCGCACCTTATTGTCGCAGATGATTTATTTCGGAAAAGAATTATACCTGAAAGATTTATTATTGCCGGATGATTCCGATGCTGTTAAAATAGCCTATACCGAAGATCAGTTAAAATGGTGTCAGGAAAACGAATCGGAAATGTGGAAGTTTTTTGTCAATGAGAAAATACTCTATGATACGAACCCGAAGCTGATGCAGCGTTTTATATCGACGGCTCCTTTTTCAAAATTCTATCTTGAAATTGATGCCGAATCGCCGGGTAGAGTAGGTACCTGGATAGGCTGGCAGATTGTCCGGTCGTATATGAAAAACAACCCGAATGTGAATGTACAGCAGTTGCTGGTTACCGATGCCAAAGAAATATTTGATAACTCAAAATACAAACCTAAAAAATAATGTCAAAGACTATTACATCTGAAATAAAATTCCTTGTTGAACTGGATGAAAACAGAGTTCCTGAGAAATTGAGCTGGACAGCGCAGGACGGCGGAGTGAATGCGGAAGAAGCGAAAGCAATGTTGTTGTCAATCTGGGATAGTAAAGCTCAGGAAACCCTGCGTATTGATTTGTGGACCAAGGATATGCCGGTGGATGAGATGAAAGTATTCTTTCATCAGACCTTAGTGGCTATGGCGGATACTTTTTACCGCGCTACGGACGACGAGAAAATGACGGCAACCATGAAAGATTTTTGCGATTATTTTGCAGAGAAACTGGAATTGAAAAAATAAAAAAAGAGCGGTTATAAACCGCTCTTTTTTTATAGATTGTTATTCTTGAAAATACCGTCGTTCACTTCGTCAATAAAAGCTAACAGCTGCTCTCTTCCGGTTGCTTCCAGGGAGGACGTTACAAAATGCTGCGGCATTTCTTCCCAGTTGTTGGCTAATAACTGCTTTCTGTAAGCGGCAATATTCTGCTCTACTTTTCCTTTGCTTATTTTGTCGGCCTTTGTAAAAATAATACAGAACGGCACTTCAATTTCACCTAAGTAATTGATGAATTCCAGGTCGATTTTTTGCGCTTCCAGCCGGATATCGATCAATACAAAAGCACAAACCAGCTGTTCTCTTTTTTCGAAATAATCGGTAATGAACTTCTGGAAAATTTCTTTGGTTTTCTTGGATACACGTGCATAACCATAACCCGGTAAATCCACTAAAAACCAATTGCTGTTAATCTTAAAGTGATTGATTAATTGCGTTTTTCCAGGTCTTCCCGATGTTTTTGCTAAATTCTTGTGATTGGTCAGCATGTTAATCAGGGAAGATTTGCCCACATTGGAACGGCCGATGAAGGCATATTCCGGTAAAGGATCTTTAGGGCATTTGCTCACCTCGGAATTACTGATTATAAATTCGGCGGTATTGATTTTCATTGTATCCGGGATTTCAGTGTTTGTAAAAATAGAATTCGGTACTGTTTTTTACAAAAGTACCGAATATATAAGTTATAAATTTGCTTTTTTCAGCCATTCCAGCATCAGGCGGTTAAACTCATCGGGATGCTCCATCATGGCGGCGTGTCCGCATTCGTTTATCCAGTAAAGATCGGAATTGGGTAAAAGCTTGTTGAACTCTTCTGCAACATCGGGCGGTGTAACTTTATCGTTTTTTCCCCAGATAATACAGGTTGGTGTTGTCATTTTTGGTAAATCCTTTGCCATGTTGTGACGAATGGCACTTTTGGCAATAGCTAACGTTTTTAACAGTTTCATGCGGTCGTTTACCGTGGCATAAACATCGTCAACAATTTCTTTAGTAGCTACTTTAGGATCAAAGAAAACGTCTTCTGCTTTTTTTCGGATATATTCGTAGTCGCCTCTTTTCGGGTAACTTTCACCCATGGCGCTTTCATAAAGACCGGAACTTCCGGTAATGACCAGACCGGCCATTTTTTCCGGATACATTTTAGTGTGGTACAAGGCAATATGACCGCCAAGAGAATTTCCAAGCAGTATTACCTTGTCGTAACCTTTATACGTGATAAAGTCTTTTACAAACTTTGAAAAAGCCTTTACATTGGTTTTTAAAATGTTGTTGGTGTAAAGCGGCAATTCAGGGATTACAACTTTGTACCCGTATTGCGGGAAAAAATTTGCAACTCCGTCGAAATTGCTCAAGCCTCCCATAAGTCCGTGTAAAATAATGATAGGCGTTCCTTCTCCTGCTTCAAAATAAGAGTATTTGCCTTCTTTTTTTAACGTGTGCTCCATGTATTATGATACGGTTTCAAATTCTCACAAAGATAGGACTTTCTCCATAAATACGAAGTTTTGAAATGTAAAATCGAAAATACTTTCCGTTTAATTTTAAGTAAATTCCTATTTCGGTTATAAAGTGCTAATTATCAGTTGTTTTAAAGTGAAAATAATCGTACCGGGACGGCTTTTTATTTTTTTGGTATTTATTGAAAATAAATTGCGAAAAGCCTCTTTTTTTGAGGATATTATTGTGTTTGATTGAAAACAGTGAAATATTGCTAATTGTTCGAAATGAGAAGATTAGATAGTTTTCCTACATTTTGACTTTTGAGTGGAAAAACTTATCAACAAAGTGGGTATTTGTGGTAAAAAGTGGTAAAAAAATCTGTACTTTTGCTATAAATCAAATCAAAATCACCGGATCTTGACAAACATTATCGGGACATATGAGTGTAAAATAGATTCAAAAGGAAGGCTTATGGTGCCTGCGCCTTTAAAGAAGCAATTGCCTTCTTTAGAGGCTGGATTTGTTCTAAAACGCTCTGTTTTTGATCAGTGTGTCGAGTTGTGGCCAAAATCGGAATGGGATTTAATGATGGTGAAAATCAACAAGCTAAACCGCTTTGTGAAAAAGAATAACGACTTTATCCGAAAGTTTATGGCTGGTGTGAAAATGGTGGAAATTGATGATGCCGGGAGATTATTGATTACAAAAGATTTGATTGAATATGCTGGGATTTCGAAAGATTTGGTTTTGACCTCAAAGGTAAATATCATTGAGATTTGGGACAAGGATTTGTATGAAAAATCAATTTCAGGAGATGATATGGATTTTGCAGATTTAGCAGAGGAAGTAATGGGTAATTTAAATGACGACGACAATGGAATATCATAATCCGGTATTATTAAAAGAAACAGTTGATGGTTTGAATATAAAACCGGACGGGATTTATGTGGATGTAACGTTTGGCGGCGGCGGACATTCGAGAGAGATCATGAGCCGTTTGGGACCTGGCGGAAAGCTGTTTGCTTTCGATCAGGATCAGGATGCGCTGGCAAATGCAATCGATGACGCGCGTTTTACCTTAATAAATGAAAACTTCCGGTTCATTAAAAGATTCCTGCGCTTTCACAATGTAAAACAGGTGGACGGGATTCTGGGAGATCTTGGTGTTTCTTCACACCAGTTTGATGTGGCAGAAAGAGGATTTTCGACCCGTTTTGATGCAGAGCTGGATATGCGAATGGATCAAAAAGGATCGGTAAGTGCCTATAATGTGGTAAACGAATATGATGAAGCAGACCTGAGAAGAGTGTTCTTTGATTATGGAGAACTTAAAAATGCAGGAGCACTGGCGAATACTATTGTTACGGCAAGAAAAGAAAAACCGATAAAAAATACCGAGCAGCTTAAACAGGTGTTGAGCCGTTTTTTGCCGGCTCATAAAAGTAATAAGATACTGGCACAGATTTACCAGGCAATCCGGATTGAGGTAAATCAGGAAATGGATGTGCTGAAAGAATTTTTAGAGCAGTCATTGGAGATTCTGAACCCGGAAGGACGTTTGAGTGTGATTTCATACCACTCTTTGGAAGACAGACTGGTAAAACGTTTTATGAAAAACGGCATGTTTGAAGGAGAGCCGGAACGTGATTTTTTCGGACGTTTTGAAGTGCCTTTTAAACTAATAGGAAAACTGATTGTTCCAACGGATGCGGAAATCGCAATTAATAACAGAGCCAGAAGTGCGAAGTTGCGCATCGCAGAAAAACGATAATATAAAGAAGTAGCCATGGCAATGATGAAAGAAGGGGTGTATAGTCTGTTAAAAGCAAAGTTCCTGATCAGTGACGATGCTTTAAAAAACTGGCGGTTTATTGTTTTCCTGATTTTACTGGCGATGATAATGATTGCAAATTCACACCGGTACGAACAGAAAACATTCCGGATCACAGAGCTTACCAGTGAAGTGAAAGAGTTGCGGTCGGAATTTGTAGACAGGAGATCGGAGCTGATGGAGCTGAAAATGGAATCTACGATATCGGCAAAAATGGAAGAAAAGGAAATCTTTCCCTCGTCGGTTCCGCCAAAGAAGATAAAGGTTAAAGAAGAAGAAAAGAATATTCTGAAAAAAATATGGCAGTAGAAGATAAAAATATCTCTTACAGAATTTACATTGTAGCCTTCGCGATTTTCGTGATGGCTATTTTCGTTGCTATAAAACTCACCAATATTCAATGGGTGGAAGGAGAATATTACCGCAAACTGGCGAAAGAACGTACGGTAAGAAACTTTGTAATCCCGGCTAATAAAGGAAATGTATATTCTGCAGACGGAAGCTTGCTGGCTACCTCCATCCCGAATTATACCGTTCGTTTTGATGCTGTAGCTTCTAAAAAAGAAGACTTTGAAAAAAATGTAAAACCGCTTGCCGATTCGCTTTCCGAACTGCTGGGAAAATCATCCGGTTATTTCCAGACGGAGCTGAGAAGAGCAAGAGCCAATAAAAACCGCTACTACCTGCTTGCCCGTAAGCTGAGCTATACGCAATACATGAGAATGAAAAGTTTTCCGCTTTTCAATCTGGGAGCTTACAAAGGCGGGATGATCACCGAACAAAAAACCGTTCGCGAGCACCCTATCGGGAAAATTGCAGAACGAACAATCGGATACGAACGTCAGAGTGAAGGCGGACAAGAGACCAGAGTAGGGATCGAAGGTGCTTTCGGGGCGTATCTGAACGGAAAAGACGGACAGCGATTGATGCAGAAAATTGCCAAAAATCAATGGAAACCGATTAGTGACAACAACGAGGTGGAGCCAAGAGACGGTTACGACATTATCTCAACGATAGATGTTTACATCCAGGATATTGCCCACCACGCACTGCTGAAACAACTGGAGCTTTATGAAGCCGATCACGGTTGTGTAGTGGTAATGGAAACGACTACCGGCGAAATAAAAGCGATTTCCAATTTGGGACGCACCGGCGATGGCGGCTATTATGAAACCATCAATTATGCCGTTGCCGAATCGCATGAACCGGGTTCGACCTTTAAGCTGGTTGACTTAATTGCCTTACTGGACGATAGAAAAATTGATACCAGTAAAGTATTTGATTCAAAAGGTGGTGATATAACCTATTATAACCGTCATGTCCGCGATTCTAAAAAAGGCGGATACGGAAAAATATCACTGGCAAGAGGATTTGAAGTTTCGTCGAATACCGTGATGGTACAGGCAGTATATGATAACTATAAAGACAACCCGAGACAGTTTGTAAACAGGCTGAATAATCTGGGGCTGGACAGACCGTTAGGCCTGCCGTTTAAAGGAGAGGGAAGACCGTTTATTCCGCAGCCGGGAGAAAAAGGATGGTCGGGTGTTGCCTTGCCGTGGATGGCTTTTGGTTATGGCGTTTCGATCACACCATTGCAAACCTTAACCCTGTATAATGCCGTTGCCAATAACGGTGTCATGGTAAAACCACAATTTGTAAGAGAAATAAAAGAATGGAATAAAACCATTAAAAAATTTGATACACAGGTTTTAAACCCGAAAATATGTTCCGATGATGCTTTGAGAAAAGTACAGGCTGTTTTGGCCAATGTGGTTAAAAGAGGAACCGGTTCGAAACTGTATTCCAAAGACTTTTCGATGGCAGGAAAAACCGGAACCGCCCAGGTGGATTATCACAAAGGCGACGGAAAAATGTATTATGCTTCTTCGTTTGCAGGATATTTCCCGGCAGACAATCCGAAATACTCCTGTATCGTGGTGGTACACAAACCAAATACTTCCAAAGGCTTGTATTATGGTGCGGATGTAGCCGGCCCGGTTTTTAAACGAATTGCCCAAAAGATATTTACCGATGTGCCTTCGACCAATGAAGTGAAAAAACTGAACCGTAAAATACTAAACCAGGAGCAGAGTTATGCGGCATATTATGATAAAGTTCAGAACAAACAAACCATCGTTCCGAATGTAAAAGGAATGGCGGGAATGGATGCCGTTGCGCTGTTGGAAAATTTTGGAATGAAAGTGAGAGTAAAAGGAATAGGAAAAGTAAAACAACAGTCCATTTTGCCCGGACAGGCATTTACTAAAAATCAAATTATAACATTAGAATTATCGTGATCGCTTTAAAAGACATATTATACAAAGTAGCCATCGAAGCTGTAAAAGGTACAACCGATATCGCTGTGCATAAAATCGAATTTGATTCCAGAAAAATCGAATCCGGTGATGTTTTTGTCGCGATAAAAGGAACACTTTCTGACGGTCATGATTATATTGAAAAAGCCTTAAGTCTTGGTGCTAAAGCAGTGATCTGCGAGCATTTTCCGGAAACGGTTACCGAAGACATAACCTATGTTCAGGTTCAGGATACCAGTTTAGCCTTAGCTTTTATGAGTGCTAATTTTTATGGCAATCCTTCAGAAAACCTGAAACTCGTTGGCGTAACAGGAACAAACGGTAAAACAACCATTGCTTCCCTGCTATACCAATTGTTTAAAAAAGCAGGTTTTAAAGTAGGATTATTATCCACAGTTAAAATCCTGGTAGATACTAAAGAATACAAAGCAACCCATACAACACCGGATTCCCTGACCATCAATCATTATTTGAATGAAATGGTAAATGAAGGCTGTGATTATTGTTTTATGGAAGTGAGTTCACACGGAATTCACCAGAAAAGAACGGAAGGACTGCATTTTGTTGGCGGTGTTTTTACGAACCTGTCACACGATCACCTGGACTATCACCCAACGTTTGCGGAATACCGCGATGTGAAAAAATCGTTTTTTGACAACCTGCCCAAAACCGCCTTTGCCTTAGTGAACAGTGATGACAAAAACGGCACGGTAATGCTGCAAAACACCAAAGCAAAGAAACTGACCTATGCTTTAAAATCGTATGCCAATTACAGAGCACAGATATTGGAAAACCAATTATCCGGATTGCTGTTAAAAATCAACGAACAGGAAGTGTGGGTACGATTGATCGGCTCTTTCAATGCCTATAACCTGTTGGCGATTTACGGCGTAGCAGTAGAATTAGGATTGGAAAATCAGGAAGTATTGCGTCTGCTGAGTGAATTGGAAAGCGTTTCAGGACGTTTCCAGTTTATTGTTTCCGAAACCAATATCACGGCTATTGTGGATTATGCCCATACGCCGGATGCTTTGGACAATGTATTAAAAACGATAGCCGATATCCGCACCAAAAACGAACAGCTCATTACGGTTGTGGGATGTGGCGGCGACAGAGATACAACAAAAAGACCAATCATGGCCAATATCGCTTCAACCATGAGTGATAAAGCCATTTTTACTTCCGATAATCCAAGAAGCGAAAAACCGGAAGCCATTATTGAAGCAATGGAAAAAGGAGTGGAGCCGCAAAACTTCAAAAAAACACTTTCCATCGTCGATAGAAAACAGGCCATAAAAACCGCCTGTCAGTTAGCGCAGCCAAATGACATCATTTTGATTGCCGGAAAAGGACACGAAACATATCAGGAAATCCAGGGCGTACGTCATGATTTTGATGATATGAAAATTGTAAAAGAATTATTAGAACAACTCAATAAATAATAAGATATGCTGTATTATTTCTTTCAATATTTAGATAAAACCTTAGATATTCCAGGAACTGGAGTTTTCCAGTATATCACATTCCGTTCAGGGTTGGCTATAATTCTTTCACTGATGATCTCGACTATTTTCGGAAAAAGAATCATCAACTTTTTAAGAAAACAACAAATCGGGGAAACCGTTCGTGAACTGGGATTAGAAGGACAAAAAGAAAAAGCAGGAACACCAACAATGGGTGGTCTGATCATTATCATGGCTACGCTCATTCCGGTATTATTGCTGGCAAAACTGGATAATATTTATGTGATGTTGTTAATCGTAACCACTTTATGGATGGGAACCATCGGTTTTGTGGATGATTATATCAAAATATTTAAAAAAGACAAAGAAGGATTAAAAGGGAAATTTAAAGTTATCGGACAGGTTGGATTGGGAATCATTGTAGGTTCTGTATTGTATTTCCACCCGGCAGTTACCGTTAGAACCGATACGGCTACTAAAAATATTTTCAATGTAGGAAGCACTACGGCAACTATAGCGCCGGCTTTGGCAGAAGAAAAATCGACGGCTACAACGATCCCGTTCTTTAAAAATAACGAATTTGATTATGCCGAATTATTGGCATGGACCGGTGATAACTATGAAAGCTATGCCTGGTTGATTTTTATCCCGGTTGTGATCTTTATCATTACGGCAGTATCAAACGGGGCAAACCTGACCGATGGAATCGACGGTTTGGCCGCCGGAACCTCCGCAATATCGGTGCTCACACTCGGTATTTTTGCATTCGTTTCCGGTAATATCATTTTTTCCAATTACCTGAACATTATGTATATCCCCAATTCGGGAGAAATGACGGTCTATATCTCCGCGTTTGTTGGGGCACTGATCGGATTCTTGTGGTACAATACCTATCCCGCAACCGTGTTTATGGGAGATACCGGAAGTTTGACCATTGGAGGGATTATCGCAGTATTGGCAATTGCCGTTCGTAAAGAACTGTTGATTCCGGTATTGTGCGGTATATTCTTAGCAGAAAATTTATCAGTAATGCTACAGGTAGCTTACTTTAAATATACAAAAAAGAGATTTGGCGAAGGAAGAAGAATATTCCTCATGTCGCCGTTGCACCATCACTATCAGAAAAAGGGCTATCACGAAAGTAAAATCGTAACCCGTTTCTGGATTGTCGCAATCTTGTTGGCTATTTTCTCATTGGTTTCATTAAAATTAAGATAGGTATGAGGCTGGTAGTATTAGGAGGAGGAGAAAGCGGTGTTGGAACTGCGATCTTAGGAAAGAAAAAAGGATATGAGGTATTCTTATCCGATTTCGGAAAAATCAGGAACAATTATAAAGAAGTACTGATTCTGAATCAGATTCCCTGGGAAGAGCAGATGCACACGGAAGATTTGATCTTAAATGCCGATGTGGTAATGAAAAGTCCCGGTATTCCGGATAAATCGCCCATCGTAAAAGAAATAATGAAAAGAAATATTCCGATTATTTCGGAAATAGAATTTGCCAATCAGTTTACCGATGTCGTAACGGTGGGCATTACCGGAAGCAACGGTAAGACCACGACCACGATGCTCACCCATCATCTGCTGAAACAAGGCGGTTTGAATGTAGGTCTGGCGGGGAACATCGGAAAAAGTTATGCCTGGCAGATCGCCGAAAACAAATTTGAAGCCTACGTACTGGAGTTAAGTAGTTTTCAGCTGGACGGAATTGTGAATTACAGACCGCATATAGCCGTGATTACGAATATAAGCCCGGATCATTTGGACCGGTATAATTATGATTACAACCTGTATATCGAAGCGAAATTCAGAATAACCAAAAACCAGACAGAAGACGATTATCTTATTTATGATGCCGATGATGAAGCAATAACGGACTGGCTTTCCAAAAATGAGATAAGAGCAAAAAAAGTCCCTTTTTCACTGACAAAAACACTGGAAGAAGGCGCCTTTATAAAAGACAATACTATTAACACGAACATTAACAACCAAACATTTATCATGCCTATAAACGAACTATCACTTGAAGGAAAACATAACGTAAAAAACGCAATGGCAGCAACAACAGTAGCGCAATTAATGCGTATCAGAAAGGCAACGATCAGAGAAAGTTTATCCGATTTTCAGGGAGTGGAGCACCGTTTGGAAAAAGTGTTGAAAATTCAGAATGTACAATACATCAACGATTCCAAAGCAACAAATGTAAACGCTACATTTTTTGCTTTAGACAGCATGAATACACCAACGGTTTGGATTGTAGGTGGTGTTGATAAAGGAAACGACTATGCGGAATTAATGCCGCTGGTTCGTGAAAAAGTTAAGGCAATTGTTTGTTTGGGTGTTGACAATTCCAAAATTATTGAAGCATTCAGTAATGTGGTGGATGTGATGGTAGAAACAACAAGCATGACCGAAGCAGTTAAAATAGCACAAAAAATGGCCGAAAAAGGAGATACGGTTTTACTTTCTCCGGCTTGTGCCAGTTTTGACCTGTTTGAAAGCTATGAAGACAGAGGAAAGCAATTTAAAAATGCCGTTCAAAGTCTGTAAGGAATTTAAAATAAAAAACAGATGGACTGCCATCGTTTAAACATAAAAAATGAAAGCATTATTAACCAATTTAAGAGGCGATAAAGGGATCTGGGCATTCGTGTCCTTATTGGCTTTGTTTTCTTTTATGCCCGTTTTCAGTGCCAGTACGAATCTTGTTTACGTTGTAGGTAAAGGCTCTACTATTGGCTATCTGATGAAACATTTGGTTCATATTTTCATTGGATTTTGCCTGATCTATTTTGTACATAAAACACCCTATCACTATTTTAAAGCCATCTCAAAAGTAGCCTTGCCCATAGTGGTACTGCTGCTGGGCTATACAATGGTGCAGGGAACGACAATCGGGGGTGCAAATGCCAGCCGCTGGATCCAGGTTCCGTTTATCGGGGTGAGTTTTCAAACCTCTGCATTAGCGCTGATTGTACTGATGATTTATGTAGCGCGGTACCTTTCAAAAATTGAAGAAAAAGAATATACATTCCAGTCGTCACTTTTTGAGCTTTGGTTGCCTGTTTTCTCAGTAATAATCTTAATTTTGCCGGCCAATTTTTCCACAGCGGCCTTGATATTTTCAATGGTCTGCATGCTGGTTTTTGTCGGGAAATACCCAATGAAATATTTAGGGGTTATTATAGGAGCAGGATTGGCAGGCTTAATCATGTTCGTACTGGTTGCAAAAGCTTTCCCGGATGCCATGCCCAATCGTGTGGATACCTGGATGAGCCGTATCGAACGCTTTAGCTCGGACGAGCCGAATGAAGACGATTACCAGATAGAAAAAGCCAAAATTGCAATTGCTTCGGGTAAAATTTACGGTGTTGGTCCCGGTAAAAGTGTTCAGAAAAACTTTTTACCGCAATCCTCTTCCGATTTTATCTTCGCGATCATCGTGGAAGAATACGGTTTGTTAGGCGGATTGGCGATCTTGTTTTTATACCTGATGCTGTTTTTCAGATTCCTGATTACGGCACACAAAGCGCCCACACTGTTTGGAAAACTGCTTATCGTTGGCTTAGGATTTCCAATTGTCTTTCAGGCATTGGTAAATATGGGTGTTGCGGTTGAGCTGTTGCCTACAACAGGACAAACGCTGCCGCTGATCAGTAGCGGGGGTAGTTCCATCTGGATGACCTGTATTGCGATCGGGATTATTCTTAGTGTGACCAAAAAAGAAGAAGAAATTGCGCTGGAAGAAGAAGAAAAGAAACAAAGGGAAGAAGCGTTACAACGCATTATTGACAGACAATTAGAAGAAGAAAATAAAGAACCGGCAGCAGTGGAAGACTATTCGATTGAAGATGTAGGAGATAATCCGATGAATGCTGTTCTGAATAAAAAATAATAAAATGAAAGAGAACCCTAAATTCATAATTAGTGGCGGCGGAACCGGAGGACATATCTATCCGGCTATTGCTATTGCCAACGAATTAAAAGTTCGCTTTCCAAAAGCAGAAATCCTTTTTGTTGGCGCTCAGGATAAAATGGAAATGCAAAAGGTGCCGCAGGCCGGTTACCCGATAAAAGGACTTTGGATTGCCGGAATTCAGCGAAAACTGACCTTGCAGAATGCCATGTTTCCATTCAAGCTGATCTCAAGCCTGGCAAAATCCTATGGGATTCTGAAACAATTCAAACCCGATGTTGTCATCGGGACTGGTGGATTTGCCAGCGGAGCCGTTTTGAAAGTGGCTTCCGGTATGGGGATTCCAACCGTTATTCAGGAGCAGAATTCCTATCCGGGAATTACAAACAAGCTGCTGGGTAAAAAAGCAAATGCCATTTGTGTGGCCTATGAAAACCTGGAAGCCTTTTTTCCGAAAGATAAAATGAAGCTAACCGGAAATCCGGTGCGTCAGGATCTGATTTCGGTGGCCTCCAAAAAAGAAGAAGCGATCGCGCACTTTGCGCTGGATGCTCATAAAAAAACACTGCTGGTTCTAGGTGGAAGCTTAGGTGCCCGGAGAATTAACCAGTTAATTGCAAAAGAGCTGGAATGGCTTTTAGCGCAAAACATCCAGATAATCTGGCAATGCGGGAAACTGTATTTTGAAGAATACAAGCATTTTTCCGAAAAAGAGAATGTGCAGGTAGTGGCCTTTATTGACCGTATGGATCTGGTATATGCTGCGGCAGATATCGTGATTTCCCGTTCGGGAGCCTCGTCGGTATCGGAATTGTGTATCGTTGGGAAACCGGTTGTTTTTATTCCGTCGCCCAATGTAGCCGAAGACCATCAGACTAAAAATGCCAAGGCCATTGTGGATAAAAACGGAGCTTTACTATTGAAAGAATCCGAATTGGAGGAACAGTTTGAAACGGTTTTTAAAAACCTGTTGGACAACGAAGGAATGCGAAACCAGTTGAGTGAAAATATCAAACAACTGGCCTTGCCGGATGCGACGAAGCAAATCGCGGATGAAATTGTAAAATTGATAAAATAAGCCGGGGCTGGCAACGGCCGGGCAAACAATATAAAATGAACTTAAACCAGATACATAACGTCTATTTCATCGGAATCGGAGGCATCGGAATGAGTGCCTTGGCACGCTATTTCAAATACATTGGTAAAAATGTAGCGGGTTATGACAAAACGCCGACGCATTTAACCGGGGAATTACAGGAAAGTGGTATTGCGATCCATTTTGAAGACAATGTAGCGCAAATTGGGGAAGCATTTTTAAATAAAGAAAATACATTGGTGGTTATCACGCCGGCAGTGCCCAAACAGCATGCCGAGTGGAACTACTTTCTGGATAACGGATTTGTGGTGAAAAAACGGGCAGAAGTTTTAGGCATCATTACCAAAGATACCTTTTGTTTTGCAGTTGCCGGAACGCACGGAAAAACAACAACATCCAGTATTTTAGGCCACGTTTTATACGAAAGCGGTGTGGATGTAACGGCATTCCTGGGCGGAATTGTAGAGAATTACAACTCCAATTTAATTGGCAGCGGAAAAACGGTAACGGTGGTGGAAGCCGATGAATTTGACCGTTCTTTTTTACACCTGCATCCCAATATTGCCTGTGTGACCTCAATGGACGCCGATCATTTGGATATTTATGGCGATAAAGCTTCCATTGAAGCCTCGTTTATTGAATTTGCGAATAAAGTAGAAGATAAAAAGCATTTGTTTGTCACAAACGGATTACCATTGGAAGCCATCACGGTTGGTGTAAATGATGATTCCCTGTTTGTAGCGAAAAATATCAGAATTATTGACGGATGGTATGTGTTTGATGTAAGCACGCCAACCGAAGAAATTAAAGATTTGAAATTTGGTTTACCAGGGAAACATAATTTGACTAATGCATTGCTGGCTTTGGCGATGGCAAAAACATACGGTACCCCAACGGCTGACATTGCCAAAGCTTTTTTAACATTCAAAGGAGTGAGAAGACGCTTCTCGTTTCAGATCAGAAAACCGGAATTTGTGTATATCGATGATTATGCACACCATCCGACAGAAATAAATGCCGTGCACCAGGCAGTAAGGGAGTTGTATCCCGGACAGAAAGTGCTTGCTGTGTTTCAGCCGCATCTTTTTAGCAGAACCCGCGATTTTGCAGATGATTTTGCCAAGAGCCTGTCACAGTTTGATGAGATCTTTTTAATGGATATTTATCCGGCAAGAGAACTGCCAATGGAAGGAATTACCTCGCAATGGCTGCTGGATAAAATCGAGAATCCGAATAAGAAATTAGTATCAAAAGAAGCATTGCTTGCATTAATGCAGGAATCGGATGCTCCGGTGATGGTAACAATAGGAGCCGGTGATGTGGGAGAGATGGTTCCGGAGATAAAAACAGCATTGAAAACCGCTAAAAAAATAGATTAAAAAGGATAAAAACGATGAAAAAAATTAAATGGACAGATGTAAGATTGGTACTCATGATCGGGGTAGTGATTTTCCTGTATTCCTTTTCATCGAAACGGAATGAAAGCCGCCATTTGGTTAAATCGGAAGTCCGGTTTTTAGGGGATAATAATCTTTTCATAACGCCGGAAACGGTTGATAACTTGTTAATACAAAATTTTAACAAGGTTACGGACATAAGGAAAGATAAGCTAGATTTGAATAGATTGGAGCATATTCTCGATAGTAACGAAATGATTGCAAAAGCAGAGGTGTTTGCTACTATTGACGGGACTCTAAAGGCTGTCGTAACACAAAAGACCCCTATTGCGAGAGTAGATAGTGAAGGAAGTTCTTATTATATTGACTATGAGGGTAATCAAATGCCTTTGTCGGATAATTTTACAGCAAGAGTTCCTTTGATTTCAGGTGAAATAACCACTGAAAACAAGAAACAGCTGACCGATGTTTTCAGGAAAATACATGACGATGAATTTCTGAAAAAAAACATCATCGGGATAGAAATTTCACCAACCGGTGGCCTTATCATGACGAACAGAAATTATAATTATCAGATTCTTTTCGGAAGAACAATCAATGTTGACAAGAAGTTTGATAACTATAAAGCCTTTTTTCAACACGCGATAAAGGATACCCTGATTGGAAATTATAAAACAATAAATCTGAAGTTTACACAACAAGTAGTGTGCACCAAAAATTAGAATATGGAAAAAGAGAGTATTGCAGTAGGTTTAGACATTGGAACAACCAAGATTGTTGCAATGATTGGCAAGAAAAATGAGTACGGAAAATTAGAGATTTTAGGAGTAGGAAAATCCAAAAGCCTTGGTGTGGCTCGTGGAGTTGTGAATAATATTACACAAACGATTCAGTCTATTCAGCAGGCAATTATTGAAGCTGAAGCAGATTCGGGATATAAAATTAATGATGTGGTGGTAGGTATTGCGGGACAACATATCCGTAGTATTCAGCACAGTGATTATATCAGCAGAAATAATCCGGAAGAAGTAATTGGTGATGCCGATATTGATTTACTGATCAATCAGGTACACAAATTGGCGATGTTGCCGGGTGAAGAAATTATCCATGTATTACCGCAGGAATTTAAAATCGATGGACAGTCGGAAATTAAAGAACCTATCGGGATGTACGGAGGAAGACTGGAAGCAAGTTTTCACGTTGTGGTAGGGCAGGCTTCTTCCATTAGAAATGTGGGCAGATGTATCAAGAGTTCCGGACTGGATTTATCCGGTTTAACTCTGGAGCCGCTGGCTTCTGCCGATGCGGTTTTAAGTCAGGAAGAAAAAGAAGCAGGTGTTGCACTAATCGATATTGGAGGCGGAACAACTGATCTGGCTATTTTTAAAGACGGCATTATCAGACATACTGCTGTCATTCCTTTTGGAGGAAATGTGATTACAGACGATATTAAAGAAGGCTGTTCGATTATTGAAAAACAAGCCGAATTGCTGAAAATAAAATTTGGCTCTGCCTGGCCGGGAGAAAATAAAGACAACGAAATTGTGTCTATCCCGGGATTAAGAGGAAGAGAGCCGAAAGAAATTTCACTAAAAAATCTGTCCAAAATTATCCATGCGAGAGTAGTGGAAATTGTAGAGCAGGTTTTTGCCGAAATCAAAGCGTACGGTCATGAAGATCCAAGAAAAAAACTGATTGCAGGAATAGTATTGACCGGAGGCGGAGCCCAATTGAATCATATCAAACAATTGGTCGAATACATCACCGGAATGGATACCCGGATCGGATACCCGAATGAGCATTTGGCCGGAAATTCGGATGAAGAGATCTCCAGTCCGTTATATGCAACAGCAGTGGGATTGGTAATGAACAGTATCCGAAACAACACCAGAAGTGCAACACCACTGGCAGAAATAAGAGTGGAAACGCCAAAGGTTGAAGTAAGACAGCCGGTAATACGAGAGCCGGAAATTGAAGAAGAAGAGATAGTACAGGAACAGGAGCCAGTTAAGCCGGTTTATAACGCCAAAGATGTTGATGCCGAATCAACGAAGGACAAAATAAAAAGAGGCTTTTTTGATAAGTATATAGATAAGATTAAAGAATTTTTAGATAACGCAGAATAAAACCGATACGATATGAATAGCAACTCAGAATTTGGAAGCATTTCATTTGATTTACCAAAAAATCAATCAAATGTAATTAAAGTTATTGGTGTAGGTGGAGGTGGTAGTAATGCCATCAATCACATGTTTAAACAAGGGATTAAAGGAGTGGACTTCGTGGTTTGTAATACAGATTCACAAGCTTTGCAAAGCAGTTCGGTGCCTAATAAAATTCAACTTGGCGTTAGTTTGACAGAAGGTCTTGGAGCCGGGGCAAATCCGGAAGTAGGACAGCAATCGGCTTTAGAAAGTATAGAGGAAATTGAGAAAATGCTGGATACGAATACTAAAATGGTATTCATTACAGCCGGAATGGGTGGTGGAACAGGAACAGGTGCTGCACCGGTTATTGCCCAGTTATCCAAAGAAAGAGATATCCTGACAGTTGGCATCGTGACGATTCCTTTTCAGTTTGAAGGGAAAGTACGTCAGGAGCAGGCGTTGTTAGGAGTGGAAAGACTTAGAAAGCAAGTTGACTCTTTAATCGTTATCAACAACAATAAATTAAGAGAAGTATACGGAAACCTTGGCTTTAAAGCAGGATTCTCGAAAGCGGATGAAGTATTGGCAACCGCTTCAAGAGGAATTGCAGAAGTTATTACGCATCACTATACACAGAATATTGACTTAAAAGACGCGAAGACAGTATTGTCAAACAGCGGAACAGCTATAATGGGATCGGCAATGGCGAGCGGTGAAACCCGCGCTAAAGACGCTATCGTGGATGCTTTGGATTCGCCTTTATTGAATGACAATAAAATTACAGGCGCTAAAAATGTATTGTTGCTGATTGTATCCGGAACAAACGAGATTACGATTGACGAGATCGGAGAAATCAACGACCACATCCAGATGGAAGCCGGTCACAATGCGAATATCATTATGGGGGTTGGTGAAGACGAATCTTTAGGTGATGCAATTGCAGTGACTATTATTGCTACCGGATTTAATGTAGAGCAACAGGCGGATATCGTGAATACAGAACCTAAAAAGATCATCCATACTTTAGAGGGTGAGCAAAAAATGGTTCAGGATTTAACAAGCAAACCGTTTTTACCGTCATTTGATTTTTCATCACCAATTGAAAGAGAAAATGCTCAGACAATACTTGCGGAAGCAACGTCGCAATTGCCGGTAGAAGAAAAAATCGTTTTCTCTTTAGAAGAAGAAACAACAGAGGTTTTTGAAAAAAAAGAACCGATAGCAGCGGTTATTGAAGAAGAATTGCCAACGGCAGACTTTATCAATAATTTAGATGTGTTTTTTGAAATCGTTTCTCCGGTAAAAGAAGAAGCTCCAGTAGTAGCTGCTCCGGTAATGAGAGATGTGCGTGAAATTGAAGTTTTTGAACCGCAGTTTGTGGTGCCGAAAACAGAAGAGCAGATCACGTTCTCTTTTGATTTGCCTATCAGCAACACGGCTGCCTTTCATCAGGAAAGAGTATCGTATGAGCTGAGCAACGAAACAAAAGAAATTAAAGTGAATCAGCCGGTACAGGTTGTTCCGGTTACCGAAGTGAATAAGTCGGGAGTAGTAAAATACTCTCTGGAAGACTATATGGAGAAAGAGAATGAACTGATCACGTCCAAACCGGTTGCTGAAATCAAGGAAGAGCCCATCGCGGAAGAACTGAACTTCACAATGAAAAAAGTGGAGCCGGTAGCGCCAAATACCTCTTTTGATGAAATTTCTCCTGTGGAAATGACAATTGAAGAAACACTTCGCATGCGGGCTGAAGAGCGTAAAAGAAAAATGAAAGAGTTCAATTATAAATTCAACAACAGTGCTTCACGTGTTAATGAATTGGAAAAAGAACCGGCTTATAAAAGAATGGGCGTTGATTTAAATTCGGCACCTGTAGATAACAGCAAATCACGGATGTCTTTAGGGATGGATAGTAACGATGACTTACAGTTGCGTTCCAATAATTCCTTCCTGCACGACAACGTAGATTAACTAACCTAATTTTGAGAAACCTTTAACCCGAAATCAAATTTGATTTTGGGTTATTTTTTTTATCTTCGCAAAGCCAATTCAAATCGGGAGCAAATGCTGTCCGATGCTGAGGATGCTTAAAGAGTCTTTAGGCTGTTTAAGAGGCTTTTCCGGATCATCCGGAGAACAAAACAATTAATATTCAAAAAAGATGAGCTTACAAACACAAATCATGGACGAGATGAAAAACGCCATGAAAGCAAAAGATACTGTTGCTTTAGAAGCTTTACGAGCGATTAAATCAGAAATATTACTGGCGCAGACTTCTTCAGGTGCTAAAGAAGATATCTCGGCAGAAGATGAAATAAAATTATTGCAGAAACTGGTTAAGCAGCGAAAAGACAGTGCTGCGATATTTTCGGAGCAGGGCCGTGCAGACCTGGCAGAGCCGGAATTGGCTCAGGTGGCGGTAATTGAAAAGTTTTTACCGGCACAATTATCGGAAGCAGAAGTAGAAGCAGTAGTGTCTAAAATTATTGCCGACGGTGGTTTTTCAGGGATGGGAAGCATGGGTCAGGTAATGGGAATGGTATCAAAAGAGTTGGCTGGAAAAGCTGACGGGAAAACTATTTCAACAATTGTTAAAAAGCTTTTGGCATAATAGTATAAAAATTCAATTCAGATTGTTTACTTTGCAACCTGAAATGAAATGACCGCGTAGTTCAATTGGATAGAATATCAGATTTCGGCTCTGAGGGTTGGGGGTTCGAACCCCTCCGCGGTCACAATTAAAGTTTAAATACTTGATCTTTATTGTTTTGTAATTAATTACACGTTAATTGCTCCTGCTGTTTTTCTGAAAGTACAATGGGAAACAGTCCTGAAACGGGTGTTTTTAGTAATTTTTAGCTGGTATAAATGGGTGTACTCTTTCTTTTGCTTGTTCAAGATCATAAGAATGACACCCCGGAAGGAAAGATGATTCTGGTCTTTTTTTTCCTGATGATCCTCCTGATGGTCCTTGTCCGCTTTACGGAACCCCTTTATGCTTATATCTTCAAGAAACCGTTTTATGTTCATTTTTACCCTTTTCCAAGGCGGTTAAACTATGAGCGGTTGTTTATCCTTCAAACGAAATTTTCTTTTTACCAGAGATTACCCGAAAAGCAAAAAAGCTATTTTGAACATCGCGTTGCTGTTTTTATAGCAAAATACCGGTTTATCGGGAAAGAAGGACTCGTGGTAAGCGAAGAGATGAAAGTGCTCATTGCAGCGACTTCCACAATGCTCACTTTCGGAATGCGGCAGTACCTGTACCGCTTTTTTGATAAAATTATTATTTTTCCAACACGGTATTATTCGACGTCTAAAGGCGAATATCACAAAGGCGAATTCAATCCGGCCGTAAAAGCAATCGTGTTTTCATGGGAAGACTTTGTAGAAGGATACCTGTACGAAAACGATAACCTGAATCTCGGGCTTCACGAATTTACACATGCCCTGCATTTTCAGGGATTGAGAAGCAACGACATCAGTGCTGTTATTTTTGCCGATATGTGCGCGAAAATCATAGAAGAAGTGAAACACGAACCCAACCGGAACAGACTGCTGGCATCCGGTTATTTCCGGAATTATGCCTTTACCAACGAATTCGAATTCCTGGCTGTAATTCTGGAATATTTTTTTGAAACCCCCGAAACGTTTAAGCAGTATTTCCCGGAATTATACAGCAATGTAAAAAGGATGATCAATTTTAAGGAGCATTATTGATTGCTTGAAAAAACAACAAATTTGCCGGTAAATGTTGCAGCTTGATTATGATAAATTTAAATTTCTAAAAATATTGTTAAATAAAATTTAATGATTGAAGAAATACAGTTTTTAAAAATTAGCTTTGTTTCGTATAGCAAAAACTTACTATAACACTACATTATAAAAAATAACTATGAAAGTTAAGAATATTGTATATCTCGTTCTGATAGTAGCTTTAGGAGGATTGATAGCATATCGTATATCTGCCAACAAAGAAAAAAATAGTGAAGGAAAAGGAAAAGGCGATGGTAAAAAAGCCGCTATGGTTGCCGGAATAGTCCTGAAACCAGAGGTTTTCTCCGATAATTTATCCCTTTCCGGTTCCATTGAAGCCAACGAACAGGTTGAAATCAGAAGTGAAGTTTCCGGAATAGTGGAAAGCATTAACTTTAATGAAGGCACACACGTTACTCAGGGACAGGTACTTTTTAAGATTAACGACCTTGAATTAAGAGCACAGCTTTCACAGGCAAAAACCAAACAGGCTCTTGCTTCGGAAAACGAAAGAAGAGCAAAATTACTACTACAAAAAGAGGCCATCAGCCAGGAAGAATACGATATTGCCAGCGCCGATTTCCGTTCGGCTCAGGCACAAACCCAGCTTATTCAGGCACAGCTTGCCAAAACGAGCGTTAAGGCTCCGTTTTCAGGGAAAATAGGATTGCGTTCCATTTCAAAAGGAACCTATGTGACGCCCACTACAGTAGTGGCAAAACTGGTAAACATGAACCAGGTGAAGATCACTTTTTCAATTCCGGAAAAATATGCCACACAAATGAAAGTAAATGCTACCCTTAGCTTTACGGTAGCCGGTTCCAAAGAACAGTTTAAAGCAAAAGTTTACGCGGTCGAGCCGGAAGTGGATGTGACTACCCGTACCCTTCAGATGAGAGCGGTTGCAGAAAATCCGGACGGAAAACTGTTGCCGGGAACGTATGCAAACGTAGCGTTGCCATTGGAAAACATCAACGATGCCCTTCTGGTACCTACAGAAGCGCTGATTCCAATTCAGAACGGTAAGAAAATATTTATTTCCGAAAACGGAAAAGCAAAAGAAATTGTTGTGACAACAGGGGCCAGAACCGATAAGAATATTCTGGTTACTTCTGGTTTGAAAGCAGGAGATACTGTCCTGACAAGCGGAGTGATGACCCTGAAAAATGATGCTCCGGTAAAAGTGACCCTAAAATAATATTTAAGACCTGTCCGCAGGCCTTAAAGTAATGCATACAACATCAAAATGAGTTTATCTACTATAAGTATCAAAAGACCGGTTCTGACGATAGTAATCAACTTAATGTTGATACTTTTCGGAGTAATTGGTTATACCTATCTGGGAGTCCGCGAATTCCCGTCTATTGACCCGGCGCAGATTTCGGTACGAACAAGCTATGCCGGCGCGAATGCCGATATTATCGAATCGCAGATCACCGAACCGCTTGAAAAAGCAATCAACTCGATTGACGGTATCCGGAATATAACTTCCTCAAGTAACCAGGGAAGCAGTAATATTACCATTGAGTTTAACCTGGATAAAAATCTGGAAGAAGCGGCGAATGACGTGCGTGATAAAGTTGCTCAGGCTGTAAGAAGCCTGCCGCAGGATATTGATGCGCCGCCGGTAGTTTCGAAAGCAGATGCCGATTCGGAGCCCATCATCACGATGACGGTGCAGAGTGACAATAAAAACGTACTGGAATTAAGCGACTATGCCGATAATGTTATCGCACAGCGTTTGCAAACCATTCCCGGAGTAAGTAGCGTACAGATCTGGGGACAGCGCAAATATGCAATGCGGCTTTGGATCGATCCGGTAAAACTGGCTTCATACGGCTGTACCGTTTCGGACGTGCGGGATGCACTGAACAAGCAGAATGTCGAATTGCCATCGGGTAAACTGACAGGTGAAAATACAGAGCTGACGGTAAAAACAATTGGAAACTTATCGACGGAAGAAGAATTCAACAATATTATTGTCCGTGCAGCTGGTGATAAAATTGTCCGTTTAAGCGATGTTGGAAAAGCATCCCTGGAAGCGGAAAACCTGGAAACAAAATTAAGCGACTCCGGTCAGCCAATGGTTGGTATGGCTATTATCCCGCAACCGGGAACCAACTATCTGGATATAGCCGAAAAATTTTATGTGCAGTACGACCAGTTAAAAAAAGACCTTCCGAAAGACTTTAAACTGAATATTGCCATTGACAATACGGTTTTCGTAAAAAAAGCGGTATTGGAAGTAGCGGAAACCCTGCTGATCTCGGTTATCCTGGTAGTATTGATCATTTACCTTTTCTTTAGAGACTGGGCCATTGCCTTCCGTCCGTTAATTGATATTCCGGTTTCGTTAATTGCGACCTTCTTTATCATGTATATCTTCGGATTCTCGGTAAATGTACTGACCTTGCTGGCAATTGTACTGGCAACGGGATTAGTGGTCGATGACGGGATTGTGGTAACGGAAAATATCTTTAAGAAAGTCGAAGAGGGAATGAGCCCTATTGAAGCTGCCGTAAAAGGATCGAATGAGATTTTCTTTGCCGTAATTTCAATTTCAGTTACACTGGCTGCGGTATTCTTACCGGTGATTTTCCTGGAAGGATTCGTAGGACGACTGTTCCGGGAATTTGGAGTGGTTATCGGGGCTGCCGTATTGATCTCGGCCTTCGTGTCCCTGACGTTAACCCCTATGCTGAATGCCTATCTGATGAAAGGCGGCGAACAGAAAAAATCGAAGTTTTACAACCTTACCGAACCCTATTTTGAAAAACTGAATAAAGGCTATGCCAATTCATTAGTAGGTTTCTTAAAAAGAAAATGGCTGAGTTTCCCGATCCTGATAGGCTGTATCGGTTTAATTGCTTTGTTCTTTACGATCATCCAGAAAGAAACGGCACCTTATGACGACAGAAGCTTTCTGAGTCTTAGGGTAACGGCTCCGGAAGGGGCAACTTACGATTATATGGACCGTTTTATGACGGAACTAACGGAGCTGATCAACGATTCGGTACCGGAAAAGAAAGTGAGTTTGATTATCACTTCTCCGGGATTTGGTTCGTCATCGGTGAACAGTGGTGTGGCGAGATTGTCACTGGTAGAGCCTAATGAAAGAAAGAAAACCCAGAAGCAAATCGCAGATGATTTGTCAAAATGGACAAAACAATATTCGGAAGCAAAAGTTGCTGTTTCGGAATCGCCTACTATTGCGGTAAACAGAAGAGGCGGATTGCCGATTCAATACATCATTCAGGCGCCGAACTTTAAAAAATTGCAGGAAAAGATTCCGGAATTTATGGATGAAATATCGAAAGATCCTACCTTCTCCATTACCGATGTGAATCTGAAATTCAATAAACCCGAAATTTATGTGAGCATTGACCGGGAAAAAGCCCAAAGCCTGGGTGTTTCGGTAATTGATGTGGCACAGACCTTACAGTTGTCTTTGAGCGGCCAGCGTTTCGGATACTTTATGATGAACGGAAAACAGTACCAGGTAATGGGACAGTTTGATAAAAAAGACAGAAGTGCTCCGATGAATTTAACATCAATGTTTGTGCGTAATAAAGACGGACAGTTGATTCAGCTGGACAACCTGGTAACGATTGAAGAGCAAAGCAGTCCGCCGCAATTGTACCACAACAACCGTTATATGTCGGCTACCGTTTCGGCTGGTCTGGCACCGGGGAAAAGTCTGGGGGAGGGTATTGAAGCCATGGAGCGAGTGCGTGCGAAAGTACTGGACGATAGTTTTACAACCGATCTGGGAGGAGAATCCCGCGACTTTGTGGAAAGTAGCTCGAATACTTCCTTTGCTTTCGGTTTGGCCCTGCTTCTGATCTTCCTGATCTTAGCGGCACAGTTTGAAAGTTTTATAGATCCTTTTATCATTATCCTGACCGTTCCAATGGCGGTTGCCGGAGCCTTATTGTCGCTTTGGCTGTTTGGTCAGACCTGGAACATCTTTAGCCAGATTGGGACCATTATGTTAATTGGTCTGGTAACGAAGAACGGTATCTTAATCGTGGAGTTTGCCAATCAGCTGAGGGAGGAAGGAAAAGATAAATATGAAGCAATAGTGGAAGCTGCCGAATCGCGTTTGAGACCGATCCTGATGACGAGTTTGGCGATTGCTTTGGGTGCACTGCCAATTGCGATGTCGCTTGGAGCTGCTTCACAAAGTAGAATGGGTATGGGAATCGTTATCGTTGGAGGTACGATATTCTCATTGGTGTTGACATTATTTGTTATTCCGGCTATTTATTTAATGTGGTCCAGAGCCCGTAAACATCGCCCGGAGTTTGATAATATTAAGGATTAATTATGAAGAGTTATCTATTTATTTTTATAGCGGTATTATTTGTCGGAACGGCTGATGCGCAGGAAGTTTTAACAGCGCAGGGAGCTGTTGAAATTGCGCTGAAAAACAATTACGATATTTTAATAGCAGCGAATCAGGCTAAAATAAGTGAAAAAAATGTGGGCATTGCCAATGCCGGAATGCTGCCCAAACTGGACGCCACATTAACCCAGAACAACAATATCCAGAATTCGACGCAAACACAGGCAGACGGAACGGAAAGAAAACTGGATAATGCCAAAAACAACAGCTTGAATTATGGCGTTACGTTAGGCTGGACCGTTTTTGACGGATTTAAAATGTTTGCCCGTTACGATCAGTTGAAAGAACTGGAAAAGCAGGGTGAAGCACAATTAAAATCGGCTATAGTAACCAAAATTGCCGATGTATTATCCATGTATTATGATCTGGTACAGCAACAGCAACAGTTGGCAACGCTGGATACCACTATCGTTATTTCAAAACAAAGACTGCAAACGGCAGATAACCGTTTTAAAATTGGGAAAGCATCCAAACTGGAAGTGCTGAATGCACAGGTGGATCTGAATACGGATGCGTCAAATTTACTGCGCCAGAAAGAACTTTTTGCCAATACAAAATCGGCTTTAAACGAATTGCTGGCAAGAGCGGTTACCACCGATTTTAGTGTGGTGGAAACCGTGAAAATTGATGACAAACTGGTATTGGTCGATTTGATCGCTTTAGCCGACAAACAAAACCCGGATGTACAAATAGCCATTATTAATAAAAGAGTGGCGGAACTCGACTTAAAACAGGTAAAGTCGAGCCGTTACCCGGTGGTGCGGGTCAATACCGGTTATAATTTTTCGGAAACGGAATCCAGTTTAGGTTTCGTGACCCAATCCTCTACAAAAGGACTGAATTACGGATTGAGTGCCACGTTGAATATTTTCAATGGTTTTTTACAGCACCGTAATGAGAAAATAGCCAATTTGCAGGTTGAGAACTCAAGCTTTCTGCTGGATAAACAAAAGCAGAATCTGAACGTTCAGCTGGCAACGGTTTACCAGTCGTATTTAACCAATCTGGAACTGTCCAAACTGGAAGAAAAGAACGAAGAAATTGCCCGGCAGAATCTGGAAATTACTTTGGAAAAATTCAAAATCGGTACCATCACTACTATAGAATTCCGTAATGCACAATTGAACTATATTACGGCACGTACGCGTCATAGTGCGGCAAAATTCCAGGCAAAAATTTCAGAAGTGGCTTTAAAAGAATTAACCGGATCGGTGGAATTTTAAGCAAGAACTTTCTATTTAAACATGATTTTTGTCAATGTTTTTGTAACTTTATTAGGCTAAATTAGCTCATAATCAAAAACATAAAGTTATGAAACATCGTGTTCCGGTATCGTCCATTATGACTAAAAATGTGGTTAAACTCAACGTGTCTGATGATTTAACCAAGGCGGAGTTACTCTTTAAAAAAAATAACATCAGGCATATTCCTGTAGTTCGCGGGAGCGTTATTGTAGGGATGTTAAGTTATACCGATCTGCTCCGCATTTCTTTCGTGGATGCAGTAGACGACGATGATGAAATTGTCGATACTACCGTGTATAATATGTTTACTATTGAACAGGTAATGGCTAAGAAATTAGTAACGATTTCGCCGGATAGTACCATAAAAGAAGCAGCCGAAATTTTAGCGAACAAAGAGTTCCATGCCTTACCGGTAGTGGAAGGCGACCTGCTTGTAGGTATTGTAACGACTACAGATCTTATTAAATATTTGGTTAGCCAGTATTAATATTGTTATCATAGTGAGTAATATTCAAATTAATTGTTAATTTTAATGCTGAAAAACAATTAATTTGAATATTATGAAGAAAACTACTCAAAAGAATGTGTTGGCCGCATTATCTTTGGCCTTATTAGGGGTGACTGCTTCCGCGCAGAATTTCTACAACAATGGTGCTGTGAGCACCGGTACCACTACTTCAAACGGTACTTCAACATCGCCGGCAGGCTACACCTGGAGTGAATTACAGAGTGTGGGCGGAGTTACCAATACCACTTTGGGATCCGGAGGTATTTTCAACACGGCTGGTACCAGTAACTTCCGGTTAGCGGATAATTTCACAATTACCTCGGCGTTAAATGTCACTTCTGTTGACTTTTTCTGTTACCAGACAAGTTATACGGGAACAACACCGCCAATTGACCAGTTAAGAGTTCAGATATGGAACGGCGACCCGTCTGTAGGAACTTCAAGTATTGTTGCGGGAGATTTGATTACAAACGTTTACAGCGCTGCAAACAGCGGAGATGCGTTAATGTATCGGATTGGGAATAACAATGCCGGTACAACCCGTAAAGTTTGGCGTGTAAGCGGTAACATCACGGCTAACCTTGCTCCGGGAACCTATTGGGTAGATTACCAGGTTCATGCTACCAATGATTCGTCTATTTTCTTTCCTGCTGTAACGATTCCGGGAACAGTGAATTTACCGGCATGGAATGCAAAACAGCACAGTGGAACGGCATGGGCAGCATTGGCAGACGGAGGTTCGGGCTTGTCGGTGGATATGCCATTTATCATTAACTACCAGGCATTCTTGGGAACAGAGAGTTTTATTTCAAATAATAAAGTTTCCCTTTACCCGAATCCGGCTTTGGAGTCTTTTAACTTAAGAGTAAATTACAATGCCACGCAGGCTGTGCCGGGACGTGTTGAAATTTATGATTTAAAAGGTGCTAAAGTAATGGATCAGAAACTGGTTGTTGCAGATGCAGACAATTATCCGGTTAATATTTCCGGATTAAATAAAGGAGTGTATCTGGTAAAAACGTTTGATGTTGACAATAATGAAATTGTTAAAACCAAATTGATCAAAGAATAAGGAACACCTATATAAAACAAAAAAGCAGTCCATCCGGACTGCTTTTTTTATGTTCAAACTATAAGGTTGTGATCTTTTTTAAATCGGCAATGGTAGCGATCGGGTCTGTAGCTTTAAATACAAAACTTCCTGCAACCAGTACATCGGCACCGGCTTCCACCAGCTGTCGTGCATTTTTATCGGTTACACCACCGTCAATTTCAATAATGGTCGCCGCATTGTTACGGGTGATGATCTCTTTTAACTGTTTTACCTTTTTATAGGTATTCTCAATAAAAGACTGACCTCCAAATCCCGGATTTACGCTCATGATGCATACTAAATCGATATCGTTAATCACATCTTCCAGTAAAGCGACATTGGTGTGCGGGTTTAAGGCTACACCGGCTTTCATGCCTTCTGCTTTTATTGCCTGAAGGGTTCTGTGCAGGTGCGTGCACGCTTCGTAATGTACGGTAAGGATATCCGTACCCAGATCTTTAAAGGTTTTGATATAACGATCCGGATCTACGATCATCAAATGTACATCGATTGTTTTTTTAGCGTGTTTGTTGATTGCTTCAAGAACCGGCATTCCGAAAGAGATGTTCGGAACGAAAACGCCGTCCATAATATCAATATGAAACCAGTCGGCCTGACTGTTGTTAATCATTTCTATATCGCGTTGCAGATTAGCAAAATCAGCAGCCAGTACAGAAGGAGCTATAATACTATTTTTCATTATGTTGTGTTGTGTTTGTGCAAAGATAGTTATAATGTTAAAATTATCAGGAACAGAAGTGCATAAGAATTGTTAAATCCGGCAGCCGGCTTCTGTTGACAGGATTATAAAAGCTGCTATAAAAATAAAACTCCGGTAATCAGCCGGAGTTTCAATCATCAATCAAAAAACGAACAGTTATTGAAACTGTTGTTACTTTAAATATTTTTAGCTTAAATGTTCAAGTTATAAAGATATAATAAACATTTAATTTTCATATAAAATTTATCCTAAATAAGTTTTTAGAATCTTACTTCTGGAGGTATGTTTTAATCTTCTGATCGCTTTTTCTTTAATCTGGCGTACACGCTCACGGGTTAAATCAAAAGTTTCTCCGATTTCTTCCAATGTCATCGGGTGCTGATCACCTAATCCGAAATACAATCTTACTACGTCAGCCTCACGAGGTGTTAAGGTTTCCAGAGCTCTTTCGATTTCTGTACGTAAAGATTCGTGAATCAGTTCCCTGTCAGGATTTGGTGATTCACCGGAACGTAATACGTCATAAAGATTAGAGTCTTCACCTTCCACTAACGGAGCATCCATGGATAAATGACGACCGGAGTTTTTCATACTCTCCTTAACATCATTAACAGTCATGTCCAGTTCTTTTGCAATTTCCTCAGCAGAAGGAGCACGTTCATTAGATTGCTCTAATAAAGCATACATCTTGTTGATTTTATTGATAGAGCCAATTTTGTTTAATGGTAATCTAACAATACGAGATTGTTCTGCCAAAGCCTGTAAAATAGACTGACGAATCCACCAAACCGCATACGAAATGAATTTGAAACCACGTGTTTCGTCAAAACGTTGTGCAGCTTTAATTAACCCCAAGTTACCTTCATTAATCAAATCGGGTAAAGTTAAACCTTGATTCTGATACTGTTTAGCAACCGATACCACAAAACGCAGGTTGGCCTTTGTTAATTTCTCTAAGGCTCTCTGGTCTCCGGCTTTAATTCTTTGTGCTAATTCTACCTCTTCATCGGCGGTAATCAAGTCAACTTTTCCAATTTCTTGTAGGTACTTGTCTAAGGAAGCAGTTTCACGGTTAGTTACCTGCTTGGTAATTTTAAGTTGTCTCATTTAAGAATCTCCTCTTTTTAAGTATTCAGTAATTATACGTAACAGGTTATAAAAAAGTTACATTAATTTAAAAAATATTTTAAAAATCTATTTTGACCTCGTTTTTAAGACGCTCGATATAAAAATCTATTTTGTGTAAGGATTTGTTAAAGAATTGCTTACGATCCTTAGTGCCGGACTGTTTGAGTGATTTTGAATTCTGGATCTGGTGTGAAAAAAAGCGTTGCGTGCCGGAACAGGTTTCGGCATCGTCCGTAATAAAATAGCCCAGCATGGTATATGGGATAAAAAGTGCCTGCCGGTTACCGTCGGTTAACAATACATTATTGTTTAAGATAAGCAGTTCGTTATAATAAAGGTTATATAAGGGGTTTTTAGCACATTTTTCTTCTGCTTTATTCAGTATGGCTTTTAAATCGTCATATAATACGATCGCATTCTGAAAGGTGACCAAACCGGCTTCAAAAAAATATAAGATTTGCTGCAGGCTGCTGTTTATGGTCGTGTCGTTCCATATTTCATGTACTTCAACCGATTCGTACACTTTTTTCAGGATTTGGGTATATTCAGACAACTGTCCGTCAATCGAAAATTTCTCAAAGGATTCCTGGTTTTTATTGCCGTTTAGAAGGTTCATCCACACATATAGTTTGAATTTAGACAGCAACGTACCATCGGCAGTATAGAAAAGCGGGATGTCTTTTGCCGAATAAAACATTTTTGTTTCGGAAAGTGCCGTGAACAGCTGTAATTTTTCGGAAGAATGTTTGAAATATTCAATCATGTCATCCATCGAATTGATTTCCTTCGTTTTTTCTACGATTACTTTCCGGTTTTGGAAAAATAAGGTATCCATAGAGATTTTATAATGCCGGCAAAGGGTTACGGTTTCTTCTATGGTGAATTTGCTTTTTTGGGAAATGCGGCGATGAGCGGCATCATAACTTATGTTTAAGACTGCGGAGAGCTCGTTAATCAGCGAAGTATTGTCCGGAAGCTGTTTCCGGATAGCTTTTAAAAGGATTTCCTGTTCTTTCATAATTTGCGATAATCACAAATTTAAAACTTTTAAATATTATTATACACAATTTTACGTGTGAAAATTGCAATAGGTTTGGATGGTAATTTTAAACAGGAACATTATGAAACTAAAATTCGTTGCTTTTTTTATGCTGCTGCTTTCAAACGCTGTTTTGTCGCAGGAAACGGCAAAGTTTACAACTGATGAGCAGTTAGCTGTAGCGGTTGGTGACGGGCATAGCACGGTGTATGCTGAAGAACTGTCTGAAAAGGGCAGTCGGGCAGACAGTGTCCGGATATTCAGTTTGTCGCCAATTCACAGTCGGGTCAATAAGGTAAACGGATTGACTTTAGGTGTGGGACATTATAGAAACAGTAAAATAAAATTTCAGGAAGTGAACGGTTTAAATATCGAAGCCAGCCCAATAGCGGTCGGGTTATTTACTTTTGGACTGGGTATTGCATTTGAAAGTCTTATTGTTGGAGCGAGAAAAGAACCTTATGACAGTTTTTCTTTAAACAGGACCTTTTTGAAGCGGGATGATGCCATAATACATATCCGGATTAACGGATTGAATGTGAGTTCGGGGGGCTTTTTGACAGGAGCACAGGTTAACGGACTGAATATTTGTGTTGTTTCTGTGATGAATAAAATGAACGGTGTTTCTGTTACTGCAGCGATCTTGAGTACCGAAAATATGAATGGTATTTCGGTTTGTGGGATTGCCAACATGATCAATACCGGGAGCGGTTTGCAGCTGGCTGTTTCAAATGTATCCCGGGAGTATCGCGGCGTACAGATCGGTTTGTTTAATAATGCTAAAAACCTGAGAGGGGTTCAGCTGGGATTGTGGAATACGAACGGCAAAAGAAGGCTTCCTTTTGTGAACTGGCAATTTAAAAGTTAGATGATGAAAAGAATCCCTATTGTACTCATCATATTCAGGCTTCTTTTAGGGCCTGTTATGATCGCGCTGACCTATCGTTTTGGAGCAGCAATACGTTTTGAGTTGGTTGCCCTGATGGTTTTAGGGCTGCTGTCGGATATTTTTGACGGCATTGCAGCACGAAAAGCTGGCGTGTCGTCGCCGCAATTACGGCGGATGGACAGTCAGACGGATCTGGTTTTCTGGCTGTGTGTGGGCTGGTGCTCCTGGCTGTTAAATCAGGAAGTTATCCTGGCCTATAAAATTCCGATAACGGTTGTTTTTGTAATGGAAGCGATGACTTATGTGGTCAGTATTGCAAAGTTTGGAAAAGAAACCTGTACGCATGCCTTGCTGTCCAAACTATGGGGACTGACTTTGCTTGCGGTTTTTGTTGCGATAATCGGTTTCAGTTATGGCGGCTGGGCGATGAAAACAGCGGTGTTTTTTGGACTGATATCCCATCTGGATGTTTTTCTGATCATACTATTATTGCCCAAATGGACGTATGATGTTCCCAGTTTTTACCATGCCTACCTGATCCGGAAAGGGATACCATTTAAAAGGAATACTCTTTTTCATGAATCGGAATAAGCGAAAAAAAGGCTATTACCATGGTAATAGCCTTTTAAAGTTTGTTGTGCATTTCAGAATCAAATATTCAGGATAATGCAGCGGTTAAAAATTATTGCACTTCTATATAATCTCTCAGGGAAACCGGTTTGCCGTTTTCTGTAAAACCTTCCAGGATTACTTCAAAAGTTCCTTTAACATCGGAAGTGTAAAAAGAAACGTTGGCAGGTTCGTTGGCAACAGCCAGCTCCGGCAGCCATAATAACTGGTATCTGTAGTCCGGAATTCGTTCCAGGTTGTGGCTACCGTCATATTTAGGGCTGTGGTATTTTTTGTTTTTTACAGGTCTTGAAATCTCCGTTTTTTTGATAAAATCACCCGAAGCTTTGGTCTGGTAATCATAACTTTTGGTAATGATACTGATGATACCGCTAAAAGACATCGAACCATAGATATACGGTTTGCTGATAATCGAGATTTTATAAATATTGTTCGTGTTATAATTAAAAAGCTCGCTGTTGTCCTGAATCATTAACCCGTCCACCATAACCAGCGGAATGTCTAATGAACCGTCATTGGTTGTGTTGTTTCTGATATGCAAAGAATATTTGCCGTTTTTCTCTCTGTAAAATAACTCTCTTGTGATCTCAATAATGGTTTCTTTAAAGGAGCTGAATCGTTCGTAATCGTCAAGGATATAGTCTTTTTGCAGCGGATTGTAAAAAGGCAGTTGCTTTGGTGCTGCTTCAAGACTGTCTCTTTTTCTGGTATAGTAAGCATTTTCTATCTGATTAGCTGTAGAACGGTTTTCTATTGCTTTTTTATAATTTGCGTTTAAACTGAAGTTTGGAGGAAAGTTTAACTGCGAAAGATCAAAGCCTTTCCAATTTTCCATTTCAATAGCATAATCCTCGCGGTTATCGGCCACCACCTGAATAATAACACCGGAAGTGTTCGGATGTTCATCAAGCGTAAAAATAAATTTACCGGATTTATCCGTATTCACGATTTTAAACCCAAAAGATTTTCCGGGAACAGACAGGGCAACGGATTTGTCGTAAACATCAGTTGTTTTACTTTTTGAAACTATTTTTCCGGTCAGTACTTCTCCCCGGTATTCCGGAATATAAAAAACATTGGAAGCTGTTGCCGCCGGATGGTTTTTATTTTGTGAAAGCAGCTCTTCAGTACTTTTTCTGGCAGCCATTTCTAAGGCATCAATTTTTCGTACAGACAGGGAATAGTTTCCTTTTATGTTTGCTGCCGGCTTTACCGTAATGTTCACCTGCTCTCTGCTGGCAAATGTTTTCTTACTGGTTTCAATGGCTAAAACATCGTTGGAAGTTTTTTCAGGATTGCGTTTTTCAACCGGGAAGATACTGTTTAGTTCCTGGTTTGAAAATTCTTTCGAAGGCTGGAACGGATTGATGATCGCAATGTCTGTCTGAGAGATTTCAGACGATGCTCCGTTCAGCATCCAGTTCGTGTAGGCAACCAGTTTGTAATTTCCGGTTTTAAGTGTTGTCGGGATAAAGAAATCGCCCTGGGCAATCCCTTTTTTAAGGAGCACTTTCTGTTTTAGAACACTGGTACGACCGGCATCGATTAATTCAATATAAGCGATTTTGCTTATAGGACTTGCGGTATAATTATTCATATTCACACAGTACAAGCTGTAGTAAAAGGATTCCCCAGTTAAAAGCGTTGTTGTGTTAGCGTGAAGATATACGGTTTCTTTAGCGGTAGCAATCAGATTGCTACTTTTTGAACTGCCTTGACTGGCTACATTTTGTGTAAAAAAGCAAGACGTTAATAGTGCTATATATAAGATATTTTTTTTCATTCCCAAAAAGGAGGTATTAAGTTAGACGAAAATGAGGTGCAATCAGCACATGGAGTGGGTACTAAATGATATTTAGGAGCTTCTTCATCATCATACACACACATTAGATTATTATAGAACCAGTTCATCATCGGTGCACCGTTACAACCGGAACCGGGGGTAAAACAAAAAATTTGTTTTATTCCGTCGCAATTAATTTTATAAGGTGGCAGATATTCGCCCGGAAAAAGGTCGGCATAATTGAAGAAAATCCTTTTGCTGGAAACGGATGATACATCAAAAAAACCAATTACTTTTTCGTTAGGGTTGTTTACACATTTAATATTACCACTTAAAAAACCGGGTTGGTTAGGCGAAAATATACTTCCGGTTCCGGATATTTTTTTTAGATATTTATAATAATTGTAAGCATTCAGATTCTGGACATACTGGCGTACTAAAACGCTGTAGCGATGACTGATGATATAATTCTGGTCACTGATAAAACGAAACGCGAAATCTACACGGGCTTCTTCACTATCATCAGTGCTGAATAGAATAATATCTGTTGACTTGTCTGTGCTATAACATGTTTGTGCTTCTTCAGTTCTTGGAACAAGTTCAAACGACTGAGGACCGGTAATAAGGATTTTGTATGATCGCCATCTGGGTGCTACAATTTTATAGGTTTCTTCATATTCGTATCGGTAATATTTCGCACTGTTTGTAGGATCGAAACATTGTGCTTTAATTTCAACACCTCTCTTTTGATCCCGTGTTTCTACACTTGCAGTTACACTTTCTATATTGTTAACGGGCGATAGTATTTCCTGATCGGAAACATATTTTTTACCATCGCTGGTAATTACCGTTAATTGATATTGTTTTCCGGGAACTGCCTGGAATGCATTTGCGGAAGCATAAGCTCCGTTTTCTTCAACAAAATTGTACAGGTTTCCATCGCTATCCGTCATAGTTACCTGAGCGCCTTGTTCAAATACAGGTCCGTTATCCTCAAAACGATAGGTGCGGGATACTTTGATAACCTGTTTTTGTAAAACATTGGTTATTGTAGCCTCTATAACTATAGCCTCTTCAAAGGTATCCGTTTTCATCTGATACGGATCTGTACAGCCTAATATGCCTAAGCACATCAGCAGAAGTGACATCAGTTTGAGTATTTCTTTTGTTTTCATAAAATTATAATTTTCTATAATCCGATGTAAGAAATGGTAAGTAACAGCTATATATCCTTAAAGCCTTATTAATACATTTCTATTCCCAAAACGGAGGTATTACATTTGAAGAAAACGAGGTGCAATCAGCACAAGGTGTCGGTATAAGAACATATACCGGAGCACTCATATATTCATATACAGCCATGGTGTTGGAGCCTAAATAGGACATAATGGAACCACCATGACAGGTCGGGACAGGACTAAAGCACAAATTTTGTTCCATCTCGTTACAGTTCACCTTAAACGGAGGCAGTTGTTCGCCAGGGAAAAGATCGGCATAATTGAAGAAAATTCGTTTGCTGGAAACGGATGCTACATCAAAAAAACCAATTACTTTTTCGTTAGGACTGTTAACGCATTTAATGTTACCGCTCAGAAATCCGGGCTGATTCGGAGAGAGTATATTTCCGGATCCCGATATTTTTTTCAGGTTTTTATAGAACGTGAAAGCATGTAAATTCTGAACATACTGACGTACTAAAATACTGTAACGATGACTGATGATGTAGTTTTTGGCACTAATAAAGCGTACTGCAAAATCGACGCGGTCTTCCTGGGTTTCATTTGTATTTACTAAAATAATATCGGTTGATTTATCGGTGCTGTAACACGTTTGTGCCTCTTCCGTCCTCGGAACGATTTCAATTTCCTGCGGACCGGTTATGACTGCTTTATAAGGTCTCCATTTAGGAGAGATGATCTTATAGGTTTCTTCATATTCGTAGCGGTAGTATTTGGAACTGTTCGTAGGATCGAAACTTTTTACCCGGATCTCAACACCTCTCACATTGTCCTGCGTTTGCACGCTGGCCGCAACACTTTCAATATTGTTTACAGCCGGTAAGATTTCCTGATTGGACACATATTTTCTGCCGTCGCTGGTGGTAACGGATAATTGGTACTGTTTGCCTGCAACAGCCTGAAAGGCAGTTGTGGACACATACGTTTCGTTTTCTTCAACGAAGTTGTACACGTTGCCATCACTGTCAGTAACGGTAACGGTTGCGTCTTCTTCAAATACAGGTCCTGCATCTTCAAAACGATAGGTACGGGATAATTTCAGGGTTTGTTTTTCCAGTACATTCGTTATTGTCGCTTCAATAACAATGGCGTCTTCAAACGTATCGGTTTTCATTTGATACGGATCCGTACAGCTCATTATGCTCAGGCAAACAAGAAGAAATGAAACGAGTTTTGTTAAAATGGATGTTTTCATCGAATTCTTTTATGCTGTTAAAATTTGAAGTTATAGGTTACCGTTGGTACCGGAATAGAGAAAATAGAGGTTTTGTAAGCCTTGATCTCTCCTTCTTTGGTAACAAAATAAACAGAGTATGGGTTATTTCTTCCTAACACATTATAAACGGATATGTTCCAGAAACTATGTGCAAATTTTTTGATTTTATGATTTCCTTCAATATTCAGTCCGATATCCAAACGGTAATAATCCGGAATTCTGAATTTGTTTCGGTCACTATACAAGGTATATTCTGCATTTCCGTAATGGTAAGTTCCTACCGGATAGGTAATCGGTCTTCCGGTCTGGTAAATAAAGTTCATCGACAAACTGTAACGCTTGGTAAATTTATAATTTAAAACAGCGCTAAAGTCATGTGGCTTGTCAAAATTGGCAGCAAAATAATCCCCGTTATTCACTTTTTCCTCGTCAAACTGACTGTCTAACTTGATAAAAGTTCTGGAGTAGGTATAGCCAACCCAGCCGTTTAATTTTCCGGTAGTTTTCTTTAGTAATAATTCCACCCCGTAAGCTTTTCCTTTACCCTGTAACAGTTCGGTTTCGATATGTTCATTTAATACCAGTTCGGCACCTACTTTATAATCCAGGATATTGTTCATCTTTTTATAATAACCTTCCAAGCTCACTTCAAACAAGCCTTCGCTCAGTGTTTTGTAAAAACCTAATGAGAATTGTTGTGCATTTTGCGGTTTTACATTGATGTCTGATAATTTCCAGCTGTCCATTGGCGACTGTGTCGTGTTGCTGGATAGTAAATGCATGTACTGGTAGGTTTTGTCATAGCTCACTTTTGCTGAAAAATCTTCGGTAAATGAATATTTAGCTGAAATTCTCGGCTCAAAACCACCATAGGTTTTTACAACTTCATTGCTGCCAAAAGCCTGTACTTCCTTAACGGTAGCATCGCTTTTCGGTAAATTGTCTTCGTATATTCTTTGTGATGAGGCACCTAAAGCGGCAAAAATAGAATAACGTAAACCAATGTTGAATAACAACTTGTCTGTTACTTTAAAAGCATCACCAACAAATAAAGCCGATTCCAATCCTTTTTCACTGGCTATAGTGACCGGTAACAGTGGTGACTGCGGATTTTTAACCGACAGGTATCCCGGGTCGATTCCGTATAATTTACTGGACAGTCCGTAGCTGAAAGTATGCTTTTTGTCACGGGCATATTCCATTTTTAACTGTAACTGCGTTTCGTTGATTTTATAACCATAATCAAACGATTTTAAGGTTGTGTCTTCATCAAAATCAATGTTGAACTTGTATTGGGTATTGGTTAAGATCAAATCCCCTTTGTGCTTTTCATTGAACTTGTGATTCCATTTCAAAGAAGCCAGTCGGTTGCTGTATTTGTATAGTGAATCCGACGTGATGCTGAAGGAATCATGACTGTAATAAGCCGTTGCTTCAATACTGTTGTTATCGTTGATCTGATGGCTGTATTTTAAAATTCCGTCATAAAAACCGGCTTTACTGTTTTTTAAAGATTCTTCATTCAGTGATTTTAAAATCCAGTCTGAATAAGTAGCACGTACGCCGGCCAATAAACTCGATTTTCCTTTAACGATAGGGGTACTAACGGTCACATTGCTGGTCACCGGACCAATTCCTGCTTCACCGGTTACTTTGTTTACATCGCCTTTTTTAGTGCTGATGTCAAATACAGACGATAGTCTTCCTCCGAATTCTGCCGGGATACTACCTTTATAAATATCTGCTTTATCAATGGTGTACGGGTTGATTGCCGAGAAAAAACCAAAGAAGTGAGACGGATTATACAGGGTAGCATTGTCTAAAAGGAATAAGTTCTGATCTTCTTTTCCTCCTCTGACATTAACTCCGGACGATCCTTCACCGGCAGTTTTGATTCCCGGTATTGTTGTCGCGATCTTAAGAATGTCTCTTTCTCCCAAAACAGTAGGGACATTCTTTAAATCTCTAAGATTGATCGTGGTTACACCGGCAATGTTGCCTTTTGCTCCTTCACGTCTTTTTCCGCGCACATTTACTTCCTCCAGCTGAGTTACATTCTCGGTTACACTCATATTCAGTGTACCGTTGTTGTACATCATTACTTTTCGGGAAACTTTTTTGTGTGTAAAAGATTCGATTTCAACAATGTTCAAGCCGGAAGGTACCTGCATGCTATAGTAACCCTTTTCATCGGTAATTGCCGTAGCCTCATTGTTTTGGGTCTTAACAACAACATTCGATATCGGTTCTCCGTTTTTGGTGTTCTTGATATAACCGGAAAGTTCAAATGTTTTCTTTCCTGTTTTTTTGCCTTCTTTTCCAATTAAAGATACAGAATTGCTTCGCGTGTCAGGATTTCCCTGTGCATCGTCATATTGCTGATAAAAAACAGGATCACCCTGGATCACTACTTCATTTGGATTTGATTTTGTGGTATTTCCAAAATAATTGTCCACCAGCTTGTCATAGATGATGCTGTTGTTGGTCAGGATGATGTTTTTATTGTCTATAAAAAAGTTTAGATCCGTATTGGCAAAAATATCGCTTAAGATTTCGTCTACAGCGGTGTCTGTATAGCTTTTAGTAATGGGTGTTTTGTATGCATCCAGCCAACTGCTGTCAAAATAGAACTTATAATTAGTGGTAGTTTCAATCTTTTTTAAAGCAGACTGAATATCAGTATTGTTGAATTCTATTGATAATTTTTGTTTTTCCTGGGCAAACAATAACTGGCTAAAAGTTATAATAAATAGGGTAAGTAGAAATTTCCTCATTATTAATGGGTTTTATTTTCGAGTAAATTGTTTATTTTTTGCATTAACTCTTCAAAGAATTGTGTTTTGTCTTCTTTTTCGATGGATTTGTTCATGCTGTAGATGTCATTGATTTTTTTCTTGAGATCAGGAAATAATGCGATAACATCACTTTTTGAAGCTACTTTGTAGAAATTATTGTCTCTGTAAACGTAATATTCGTCATTGTTTTCAAATTCATTGTAAATCCTTGTTCCGGTTACAGTTTCACGGCGGTCTTTGTGACGTTTGATATAAAACGTAAAGTTTTTACCGCTGATGTTTTCTTCATAATAGCCTTTGATAAAAGTGAACAGGGGAGAAACAACCTTGTTGAGATTGACAAAGCGTTTGCCGTTAATGAGAAAGGCATTGACATTTTGCGGAATCAGTTCAATTCCCACATTGTTGGTTTCACCTACGGGTTTGAAGATTAAAATATCATTGTAGAGATCGTATTTAACATCGATGTCATAATAATACTGGTCATTGTAAATGACGGTTCCTTTTTCGAATTTATCGGAGCGAAAATACCGGTATTTACCGTTTTGAACGGGATAAGGATTGGAGTGGATCAGACCGTTGCTAATGCTGAGGCCCTGAATTCCTGCAATGCTGTCATACGCTTTTGCCAATTGTATTTCGCCGGATTGGGCTTGTAATTGTAAAAAGCTAAGAAATAAAGAATATGGCAGTATAATGCATAATGGTTTAAGTGGGTTTTTGAATATCATTTATAAAAATAGTGGATTGATTGATAAATTGATAATGAACAAAGGCGTCAAAAATATAAATAATATCCTATAGAAAATGCTTTTTGAAAAAATTAACATTTAGGAACAGTGTTAAATTTTAAGAGGCAAATTGAGAAGCGGTATTATTGAAGAAATCCTTAATGATGCTATCCGCATGTTTGAAGTAATAAACTTTTAACTAACGGCTGTTATTCGTCATAGATTTCCGGTATTCCTGTTCAGCCGGCTGTTCTGTTCATGGTGGAGTGGTCCCGGTCTTGATTAGTTCTCTTTCTGTAAATTGGTCATAAGTTCAGGTAGGTTTTAGTGGGTTTTTGGGTTTAGTTAGTTTAACTGTGAAACGTACAGTTGGTAAAAACTTTTGCTCTATGTTTTTAGAGTTGTCTCTACAAATGTAGAATTTAAATTTAAAAATGAAAGAAAAAAACTAAAAAAGTGAATTTGTTTTATAAATGGAAATAAAAACAGGGGTGCTTAGGGGAAATGGTTCCGGTATAAAAAGATACGCCGGTTAAAATTTAAAAGCCCCGTCTCAGTTAAGAAACGGGGCCTTTTATGAATTAATTTCTATAAAAATTAACCTTGTTGAGTAGTGTCTTTTTTATCCTCCTTTTTGTCTTCTCTTGGAGGTCTTGGCAATAAAGCTTTTTTAGAAACTTTAGCTTTTTTGGTTTTTGGATCAATACCCATATATTTCACGTCAAAAACATCACCAACTTTAATAACGTCAGCTACGTTTTCAATACGTTTCCAGTCAATTTCCGAAACGTGAAGTAATGTTTCTTTACCAGGAACAAATTCTACAACAGCTCCGAATTCTAAAACTTTAACAACCTTAACGTTGTATGTTTCACCTTCAACAGGAGAGAATATCGTATTCTGGATAGCGCTGATTGCTCTGTCCATACCGGCAGCATTTGTACCTAAAATTTCAATAATACCTAAATCACCTTCTTCGTTAATAACGATAGTTGTTTCGGTTTCTGCCTGTAGCGCCTGAATGTTTTTACCTCCAGGTCCGATAACAGCTCCGATGAAATCTTTAGGGATTTCAACTTTGATGATTTTTGGTGCTTTTGGTTTAACAGTTGCATTTGGTGCTGCTAATGTTTCCGTTAGTTTTCCTAAAATATGAAGACGTCCATCACGAGCCTGCTCTAATGCTTTCTCCATAATATCGTATGCTAAACCTTCAATTTTAATATCCATCTGACAAGCAGTGATACCGTCAGCTGTACCGGTAACTTTAAAGTCCATATCTCCTAAGTGATCTTCATCACCTAAGATGTCAGACAATACCGCCCAACGTCCTGTTTTGTCATCGGAAATCAATCCCATGGCAATACCGGAAACCGGTTTTGAGATTTGTACTCCGGCATCCATTAACGATAATGTTCCGGCACAAACCGTTGCCATCGAAGAAGAACCGTTAGATTCCAATACTTCTGATACCACACGGATAGTGTAAGGACAATCTGCAGGAATCATGTTCTTTAAAGCACGTTGTGCTAAGTTACCATGTCCTACCTCTCTTCTGGAAGTTCCTCTTAATGGTTTTGCTTCACCTGTAGAGAATGGAGGGAAATTATAATGTAAATAGAATCTTTCTTCTCCCTGCTCTGATGGTAAATCAATGATATTAGCTTCTCTTGATGTTCCAAGAGTTACAGTTGCTAATGCCTGAGTTTCACCTCTGGTAAATATTGCCGATCCGTGAGCCGATGGTAAATAATCTACTTCGCACCAGATTGGACGAATTTCTGTAGTTTTTCTACCGTCTAGACGTAGTCCTAAATCTAAGATTACATTACGAACCGCTTCTTTTTGTGTTTTTGAAAAGTATTTCGATACTAGATCGCCATTTTCAGCTAATTCTTCTTCTGTAAATAAAGCTTTTACTTCTTCTTTAACGTTGGCAAATTTCTCGCCTCTTTCTTGTTTGGAAGTACCTTCTTGTGCAATAGCATAGCATTGTGCATAAGCCGCTTCTTTTACTTTGGCATAAATAGCCTCGTCATTTTTCTCCTCTTCATAAGTACGTACTTCAGTTAAACCTAAAGCTTGACGTAATTTTTCCTGTGCTTCAACCTGTAATTTGATCGCGTCGTGAGCAAATTTAATTGCTTCAACCATTTCCTTTTCGGAAATTTCTTTCATTTCACCTTCAACCATCGCAACAGAATCCTTAGAAGCACCAATCATCATGTCGATGTCAGATTGCTCTAATTGTTCTTTACTTGGGTTGATGATTAATTTTCCGTCTACACGTCCCACACGAACTTCAGAAATATAAGTTGTGAACGGGATGTCAGAAACTGCCAATGCTGCTGATGCTGCTAATCCGGCTAATGCATCCGGCATCACATTTTCATCATGCGACATTAACTGAATCATTACCTGTGTTTCGGCATGATAATCATCCGGGAAAAGCGGACGTAATACACGGTCTACTAAACGCATCGTTAATACTTCGCGGTCACTTGGACGTGCTTCACGTTTAAAAAATCCGCCAGGGAAGCGACCAGCTGCAGCAAATTTTTCGCGATAATCTACAGTTAGTGGTAGGAAATCAACGCCTGGACTGGCAGTACGGGCAGATACAGCAGTAGCTAAAAGCATTGCATCGCCCATACGAACCACGACAGAACCGTCTGCTTGTTTGGCTAGTTTTCCTGTTTCGATAGAAATGGTTCTACCATCTCCTAAATCGATAATTTCTTGGGTAACCTTAGGAACCATAAAATTAATTTTAATTCTTAATTAGACAAATGGGTTTTAGTTGTGTTGTTGTCGTTGTTGTTGTGTAGTTGTCTAATACCCAATGAAAAACCAAACTTTTTCTGTCAAAATATACAAAACAAAAAGAGGCGCGCGGGCACCTCTTTTCTTGTGATTATTTTCTGATGTTTAATTCTTTGATAATCTCACGATATCTGTTGATATCTTTTTTCTTTAAGTAGTCAAGAAGGCTTCTTCTTTTACCTACTAAAAGAACTAGTGAACGCTCTGTGTTAAAATCGTGACGATTTTTTTTCAAGTGCTCAGTCAAGTGGCTAATTCTGAATGTGAATAAAGCAATTTGCCCTTCAGCCGAACCTGTGTTAACAGCGTTTCCACCATGTTTTGCGAAAATTTCCGCTTTAACTTCTTTAGTTAAATACATGCTAATATTGTTTAAATGATTATTATGTAGTGAATTAGGATTTTCCTATTCGTGTGCAAAGGTAGATTTATTTTTTTAATTGACAAATAAAATGACCAAACATCGTTAAAAAAGTTTTGCAACTTCCTGATTTACAAACTCCAGAAAGCGTTCGTCGGCCGCTGTAAACGGATCAAGTACGTTGGAATCAATGTCAATCTGCCCGATATTCGCACCATTTACAAATAAAGGAACCACAATTTCCGATTTTACCGTAAAACTGCAGGCAATGTAATTGTCCTGTGCCTGTACATCGGGAACCACAAAATTCTGGTTTGAAACAGCAACCTGACCGCAGATGCCTTTTCCGAAAGGAATTACCGTGTGGTCTGTAGGCGCACCTACATAAGGTCCCAGGATCAATTCTTCTTTTTCACCGTTGCGGAAGTAAAAACCAACCCAGTCATAATAATCGACATTGTCTTTGAGTAACTGACAGATGTTTGTTAACTTTTCCGCTCTGTTAAGTTCCGTTTGCGAAACGATAGCGGTTATTTTTGGTTCTAATTCTTGAAATTTCATAACATTCTTTTTGCAAAAGTATTTATTTGAGGTCTTTTAATTTTTATATTTTTGTTAAAAATAAACGGTTTGAAAAATCTATTGCTACAATACAAACCCTTTTTTATCTTTTTGATAAAATTCCTACTCCTATATATAGGACTCACGGTTGGCTACAAGTGCTATCTGAGTCAGTATGATGCAGAAAACAGAGAAACAGACGGCATTACAAAAGCGGTTGCTTCCCAGGTGGAAAAGACCTTGCTGTTCCTCAACCAGGAGGCTTCTATAAAACCCAATCCAACGGAAGCTTCGGTCAATATTTTACTGCACAACAAATCGGTAGTGCGGGTAGTGGAAGGTTGTAATGCCGTTAGCATTATGATTTTGTTTGCCGCCTTTATCTTCGCCTTTTCGTCCCGATGGCTCAAAACAGGACTTTATATTGTAATTGGAATACTCCTGATCCACATCCTGAATGTTATTAGAATTGCACTCATTACGATTGCTTTAAACAGCTATCCGGAGCAGGAACATTTATTGCATGGCGTGATTTTTCCGCTTTTTATTTACGGAGTAGTTTTTGTGTTATGGGTATTGTGGGTTCAAAAATTTTCAGGTTATGCTAAAAAAACTATCGGAAAATAAAGGAAGATGGCTGGTTGTTGCCGTTTTGATTTTTTTACTGGTTTGTATCCGGGCTTTTGAAGCCGCACTTTTTTATGATCCGTTCCTGGATTTTTTTAAAGGAGAATTCCAGGCGGCCGTTTTGCCGGAATACCATACCGGAGCCTTATTCGGAGGACTGTTTTTGCGCTACTTTTTAAATACGGTACTTTCCCTGCTCATTATTTATTTTATCTTTAAAGACGTGTCATTGGTAAAACTGGCCGCTCTTTTATACGTTTTCTTTTTGGTAGTACTTCTCACGGCATTTTTTGCGGTACTGCTCAGTTCGGATAAACCGGATTATATGCTCCTTTTTTATATCCGGAGATTTTTGATTCAGCCGTTATTTCTGGTTTTGTTTATTCCGGCGTTTTATTATCAGCAGAAAAATTCATAATATTTTTTGTACCTTTAAGGAAGTAACCAAACTTTTTTAAAAGGATGAAAGTTGTAAAGCAGTCCGGGGATATTGTAAAATTTGACAGTGAGAAGCTTCGGAAATCACTTCATCTGTCGGGTGCCGGTACAGAGAAGATAAATGAAATCCTGAACATCATCGAACAGGAGATCTACGATGGTATGCCCACCAAAAAGATATACAGACTGGCTTTTCAGTTACTCAAAAAATCATCCAAAGTACATGCGGCACGCTACAATCTGAAAGCGGCGGTTCAGGCTTTGGGTCCGGCCGGTTTTTTCTTTGAAAAATATGTGGCGTTACTTTTCGAAACAGAAGGATATACAGCCAAAACCAATTTGATACTTAACGGAAAATGTGTGACACACGAAATCGATGTGCTGGTAAAAAAAGACCTGAAAGTGGGTATGGTGGAATGTAAATTTCACAGCCGCAACGATGTAAAATCCGATGTTAAAATACCCATGTACATCCTTTCCCGGTTTAATGACCTGAAAAATAAAACCCATTCCGTATTTAGTCAGAGTGACACCATCAGCAAATGCTGGGTGATTACAAATAACCGGTTCACTTCGGAAGCTTTGCAGTTTGGCCGCTGTTCCGATCTGAAAATGATCAGCTGGGACTATCCGGATAAGGAAAGTCTGAAATATAAAATCGAGCAGAGCGGATTGTTTCCGATAACCTGCCTGACGACACTCACGCAGGCCGAAAAAGAAAAACTACTGATCAGTAATGTATTGCTGGCATCCGAACTTATCGAGAACAGCCAGCTGCTTTCGGATATTAATGTTCATTCGAACAGAATCAGAAATATTATAAGGGAAGCTTCCGAGTTGTGTGAATACATCGGAAATAAATGTGTAATTTTTAATGATTAGACTATGAAAATTCAGTTTTTAGGAGGTGCAGGAACCGTTACGGGATCAAAAACTTTGATTGAGAGCAACGGAATCCGGATATTGGTGGACTGTGGTCTTTTTCAGGGCGAAAGAGCGTTGCGGGATTTAAACTGGAATCCGATATCGGTGTTGCCATCCACAATAGATTATGTCCTGCTCACACACGGACACCTCGATCACTGCGGCTGGTTGCCGCGGCTGGTACACCAGGGATTTGAAGGGCAGATATTTTGTACCAATCCGACCAAAGATGTCAGCCGGCTGATCCTTTTAGACAGTGCGAAGATTCAGGAAGAAGAAGCCGAAAAGGCAAACGAAGAACATTATTCGAAACACAATCCGGCAGAACCGCTTTATACGGTTGAACAGGCCGAAAAAGTGTTTCCGCTGTTTCGTACCGTTTATATAGATGAACCTTTTACATTAGAAGAGGATATTTTTGTCGAGTACAGCTATGCCGGTCATATCATCGGAGCCTGTTCGATAGCCATAACGATAGAAGGGAAGAAGCTGGTTTTTTCCGGAGATATAGGGCGGGATAACGATGTGCTGATGTTCCCGCCGGTAAAACCGAAACAGGCCGATTATGTTTTCCTGGAAAGTACTTACGGTAATAAACTGCATCCGGATAATGACCCTAAAGCAGAACTGGAAGCCTGTATCAATGATACATTTAACAAGAACGGCAATGTGGTGATTCCCAGTTTTGCAGTAGAAAGGGCGCAAACCATCATGTTCCTGATCTGGCAGCTGAAAAAAGAAGGGAAAATACCGGATATGCCTTATATTATTGATACGCCTATGGGGCTTAAAGTCCTGGATATTTTTACCGAAAATACGGCATGGCATAAAATGAAGCTGGAAGAAAGTGCAGAAATGTGCAGTATGTTTACGATGATAACCGAGTATGAAGATACCATTGAAGCCATTTATGACAACCGGCCGAAAGTGGTTATTGCCGCCAGCGGCATGATAACCGGAGGCAGGGTCCTGAGCTACCTGGAACGCTATATTGAACTTCCGGAAACAACCGTTATTATTGTGGGCTATCAGGCAGAAGGTACCCGCGGACGGAAATTGCTTGAAGGCGAAAAAGAAATTAAGATACACGGGAAATATTACCCGGTTGCGGCCCGGATAATAGAAATTGAAGGATTGTCGGCCCACGGCGATCAGGAAGACCTGATCAACTGGGTGTCGGAATTAAAAGACAAACCCCGGAAAGTATTCTTAATGCATGGCGAAGCAGACGGATTTACCGTGCTGAAAGAAAAAATAGAAGCAAAATTACATCTGGAATGTGTCATCCCCGAATTGGAGCAAATAATTGAATTGTAAAAACCTTAAGACTATTTTGGTTTGCAGGATTAAAAAAAGTACTATTTTTGCGTTGATGAAAATAAACAGGCACATAAGTTTACTGTTAGCGATGCTGATATTGGTTTCCAATGTCGGACTGGCTTTTAATGTGCATTACTGTGGAGGAGAAATTGCTTCCGTTTCATTGGCTTACAAATCGGAAGTACCCTGCGTAAAAATTGCAGAGGAGGAAAACTCCTGTTGTGCTGCTACCGGGAAAAAAGACGACTGCTGCTCAAACAGCAAAGTCGATTTAAAGAAAAATACTACCGATAACATTATTGTTAAGAGCTTCCAGCTGGATTTGGGAGCTTTCACATTTGCAGACAGCTGGAAACCGGAAATTACGGAAGCTGTGGAAACGGCTGTGGTAAACAGTGACGCTCCGTCTTTTTACTGCGACAGCAATGCGCCGCCGCTCTTTAAGCTCTATTGCCAGTACATATTCTACGCCTAATTTTTAATGCTTTGAAATTTTTGCCTTTGGCAAACCGATTATTCAAACATTAAAAATTAAAATCATGCATAAATACTTTATGGTTTTTCTTTTGCTGTGTGTAAACATCATGACAGCACAAGAGAATGTAACGGGTACTGTAACAGATGAACAGAATCTGCCCGTAATTGGAGCTTCCGTATCATGGAAGAATACTACTATTGGTGTAACCACCAACGAAAATGGCTTTTTCAGCCTGCCTTTTTCAAAAGAAAACAACCAGCTGCTCATCAGTTATATCGGTTATGAAGCCGTAACGCTGGAAATCAATGCGCCTCAAACAATCAAACAGAAAATAAAACCTTCCAAAACATTGGGAGAGGTTGTGGTTACCACCAAACGAAACAGTCTGCAAAAATCGTATGTAAAAACAGCCAATGTGGTTACGATGAGCAGCAAAGAATTGCTCAAAGCAGCCTGTTGTAACCTTTCGGAAAGTTTTGAAACCAATCCTTCGATCGATGTGAATTTCTCCGATGCGATTTCCGGAAGCAAACAAATCAAAATGCTGGGATTAACCAGTCCGTATATTTTAATTGCGGAAGAAAACATCCCTTCGGTTCGCGGTGCTTCACAGGCATACGGACTGTCTTTTACCCCGGGAACCTGGGTGGAAAGCATTCAGGTAACGAAAGGTGCCGGAAGCGTTATTAACGGATATGAAAGTATCTCCGGACAGATCAATACCGAGTTGATAAAACCGGCAAACGACATTCCGTTCTTTTTAAATGCTTACGGTTCTACAGACAGCCGGTTTGAGCTGAATACCCATTTTAATAAAAGAATATCCGATAAATGGAGCAGCAGCCTTTTCCTTCACGGAAATGCGAGAGTGGCCAAAAACGACATGAATCACGATGGTTTCTTGGACAATCCGCTGGGAAAACAAATTAACGTGCTGAATCGCTGGCAATATAACAATGCCGAAAAAGGCTGGGTGAGTTTTATCAATTTCCGGTATATGAGAGATGAGAAACAAACCGGGCAGGTGGATTTTGATCCGGACCGGGACAAGTTCACTAAAAATTACTGGGGTTCCGAAATCAACACCGATAAAGTGGATGTTTCTTCAAAAATCGGTTATGTGTTTCCCGATATGCCTTACCAGAGCATCGGATTCCAAAACTCCTTTAATTATCACAAACAGGAATCTTATTTTGGGTTAAACCAATACAACATCCAGCAGAATAGTTTTTATTCGAACCTGATTTTCAATTCGATCATCAGCAATACCCTGAATAAATTTTCAACGGGACTGAACTTTACGTCCGATGATTATAACGAATATGTAAATGTCGGTTCCGCAATGGACGTGAGCAGAAGAGACAACTCCGTTGGAGCCTTTTTTGAATATACCTATGACAATACCGATAACTTTAGTCTGGTTGCCGGAGCCCGTTTTGATGTGCATAATCGTTTGGGATCTTTCTTTACACCGCGATTGCACATGCGATACAATCCATGGAAAAAAGCGGTTATCAGGGCTTCTGCCGGACGAGGAAAACGCAGCGCAAATATCTTTGCAGAAAACCAGCAGCTTTTTGCGACATCAAGAGCTTTCCAGATCCTGAATACCGGAGGAAAAATTTATGGTTTGGATCCGGAAATTGCGTGGAATTACGGTTTGAGCTTTATGCAGGGATTCACCCTGTTTGGAAAAACAGCCGAAGTGAGTCTGGACTTTTACCGGACCGATTTCCAAAATCAGGCAGTGGTCGATTTGTATGCCAGTCCGCAGCAGGTATTGTTCTATAACCTGGACGGAAAATCATACGCAAACAGCTTACAGTTGGAATTTAATTATGAATTCATCAAACACCTGAATCTGCGTACGGCCTATAAATACTACGACATCCAGACAGATTACCTTAGCGGGCCGAAAGAACGTCCGTTGCAGGCTAAGCACCGTGTGTTTGCCAATCTTGCCTATGAAACCCATATAAAAGAGAAAGGGCAGCAATGGAAATTCGATTTTACCTATAACTGGATGGGAGCACAACGACTGCCCAATACAGCCGACAATGCCTTGTTGAGAGACCGTTTACCGGATTACTCACCTTCTTTTTCGGTAATGAATGCGCAGATTACGAGAACATTTTCCAGTACCTTTGAAGCCTACGTTGGTGGTGAAAACATCGGGAACTACAAACAGAGCAAAGCAATATTAGGTGCCGAAAACCCTTTTGGCCCGTCATTTGACAGTTCCATTATATATGCTCCGGTATTCGGACAGATGTATTATGCCGGAATACGATTTAAAATTAAATAAGAACATTAAAAAACGAAATACAATGAAAAAAATACTTTTAGCCTTTATCATCACCTTGATAGGTTTTGCTGTTCAGGCGCAGGAAAAGAAAAACAAAAATGCGAAATACGACATTGAAGTAAAAGGAAATTGCGAGATGTGTAAAAAGCGGATTGAAAAAGCGGCTTACGCGGTTTCGGGAGTGAAATCGGCTGTTTGGACTGCCGATAATCAGTCGCTGCATTTGTTGCTGAATGAAGAAAAAGCCAATCCTTTACAGGTACAGGAATCCATTGCAAAAGCGGGACATGACACCGAAAAAGTAAAGGCAAACACCGACGATTATGGCAAGCTGCACAGCTGTTGTCAATATGAAAGGTAAATAAAAATAAAGATCCTGATTTTGAACAATCAGGATTTTTTTTAAAAAGACAGCGCCGCAGGCACTATCGTAAAAAGCAAAGCAGTATTTGTCTGTACAAGAGCATAAAATCAATTTTTTTATCATGAGAATAACTACATTTTTAGCAGCAACATTAATGCTGCTGGGATTATTTACACCGGAAAGAGCCCAGGCTCAGGATTTTTTTAAAGACAGGAAATTATATTTAAATGAAGACGGGTCTAATTATGTGAAGTTTACCTTTATGGCTCAGGCCTGGTTGCGCAATCAGGATTATAATCCGGGAACAACTGTTAACGGCGTTCCGCAGGACAACGGGACAGATATTGGTATTCGCCGTTACCGGGTTCAGATGTATAGCCAGCTAACAGACCGTGTATTCATTTATACACAATTTGGTGAAAACAATTTCAACAATGTTTCCGACAGAAAACAAGGTTTTTTTGTGCATGATGTAATGGGAGATTATGCGGTGGAGAAGGAAAAATTGTCCTTAGGGATGGGATTGTCCGGATGGAGCGGACTGGCACGATTTGCCGCGCCTTCTGCCGGAACGATACTGGGCGTGGATGCCCCGCTTTTCCAACAGTCAACAAATGATGTAACCGATCAGTTTTTAAGAAAATTGTCGGTGTTTGCGAAAGGTAAATTAGGAAAACTCGACTACCGCATTGCGATGGCAAAGCCAATGGCAATACAAAAATCAGCCAATTATAATCCGGCAGTTACTCCAAATGCTACGTTCTCAGCCGATCCGCCGGACATGCAGTGGAACGGGTATTTTCAGTATCAGTTCAAAGACCAGGAGTCCAACCTGACTCCTTATATGACCGGAACGTATCTGGGAAAGAAAAAGGTATTCAATATCGGAGCCGGATTTATCTACCAGAAAGATGCGATGTGGCACTTGGGTACAGCTAACGATACGATTCGGGAGAATATGGTTCACCTAGCTGCCGATATCTTTTATGATGCGCCAACGGGTGACCGGGGACAGGCAATCAGTGCCTACGGGAATATCACGCATTATGATTTCGGCAAAAACTATATCCGTAATGCAGCAGTTATGAATCCGGCTACCGGCAGTAATAATCCGGCGATTTTAAACGGAAGCGGCAACGGGTTTCCAATGTATGGAACGGGAACGGTTTTATACGGACAGGTAGGGTATAAGTTAAAGGATAACCTGATTGGTAAAACAACAATAATGCCCTATGTAGCCATGCAGCATGCCCAATACGACCGCTTAAACGAGTCTATGAAATTTTATGATATAGGTGTGAACTGGCTTTTGGCAAGCCATACGTCAAAATTGACCCTTTCCTATCAGAACCGTCCGGTTTATAACACTACCGGGGACCAGATAGAGCGAAAAGGGGCTTTCATTGCCCAGTATCAGGTCTTTTTTAATTAAGACCATAAAAAAACCGAAGCATCTGCTTCGGTTTTTATTTTTAAAAGGCAATTGTTTTTTCTTCTGAAATGAGTTCGCCGTTGGTGCCGATTCCCTCGATTTTTATTTTAACCGATTGCTGACTGTAATTCGGGATTGAAAAACGGAAAGCACCGTCCTCATCGGTTTCTACCTCAGGTAGCCAGTAAATTGTACCGTAATTGTAGAAGCCGGGGGAATTATAATCGGAATATCCCGGGTTTTTAAAGCTTTTGGGTGCCTGAAAACCGTTGGTGATTAAAAACTGCTGGGATTTAACCCTTATAGCACTGGCTCCCGGGTTTAATACTTTTTTAGTGTAGATCCTGATGGTACCGTTAGCACCGTCCGATCCCATACCGAAACCATGCCTGTTAAGGTAGATTTCATCAACAAATTCAAGACTCATACCTTGCAGCTGATTCAGGTCGGTTACCGGTATGTCGTCAATAAAAACTGCCGGAGACGCACCGCCTCTTAAAGATTTTCTGATCCGGCCACTGATATAGACACTGCCGTTTACATAACCAACATCATAACCGTGGGCACCTATAAAAGGCAGAACTTCTCTGTAGGAAGCAAAATCACCTTCACTGATCTTGAACTCCCGGGCCATATTGTTGGAAAACTTTCTGTTGTGGTTTAGTTTGGGTTCTTTTTTCTTTGCTTTTACGCTTACACTATCCAAATGGATCATTTTCATCTTTGTAAAGTAAGGCAGTTCCTCGGTTTTGTCAGGAGTGCCGGATCCGGCAGTTGCGTTTTCCGGACATTGCAATACCGGTTTGCGAAGCGGTTTTAAAAAAGCGGTATTGTTTTTTATAACCTGCGGATACATTTTCAATTCCTGTCTTTTTCCGCTATTGTTAAATAACGAAAAATGCATCACGGTGGAATCGGCGACAATTAAATTTTTAAAGTAAAATTCATTCTTCTCGTTAATTTTTGATTCTTCCGTGATTTTATAATACAAGGAACTCATCTCTACAAGATAGTTGTTCCGGTCTGTAAGTTCCTTATTAATGGTACCCTTAATGGCTATTCCTGTTTCAAATTCGAATTTGTTTTCCGGTTTTGTGGTTAATATCGTGCTGAGGTCATATTTTGGCTTTTGTGTAATCAGGTAGGTGTCCAGTTCGTAATGTTTATTTTTGGTGAAATTATTCAGGTAATAAGCGGCATCTTTAGTATCGGTGTCCGTATAGGGAGAAAAGATAAACGCATCATATATGGATTTGCTGTCGTTTGCGGCAATGGTTTTTTCAGGCAAAACAGAGATGCTTAAGCTTCCCAAAACAATATTGGATTTTCCGGTAATATGAATAGAATCCTTCCGTGTTTTGGTCACGGAAAGGTCGAGTTCCTTTTTGATGTTGTACGGTTTGAAGATCATTCGTTCCGCCAGTTTTACCGCATTTTTATCGGTCAGAATAAGGTTGTTGATCCCTTCGTTGAAATGGTCACTGTTAATGGAAAAAGTATCTTCCCTGGTGTTCTTTTTAAGAATAAGATCAATAAAAGATACGGCATCATCCTGTTGAATGATTAACAGCAGCGGCATATCGGTTAGTGTGGGCGTATTTGTTTTTATTTTGATGATGGTTTTGTCGCTAAAGGTATAGTTGTTTACCGTGAATGACGTTCCTGCCGGAGCTGCCGGCGGAAGGTTAAAAATCATCTCTTTGTTATTGATGGTGGTAACAGCTTTGTAAAGCTGGCTGGTGGTTTGCAGCAGATCAAATTTACCGATACCGAATGCATTGGTCGAAAAATTCGTTACTACGGTTCCTTTGGCATCTTTAACGGCAGCATTTTTAACGGCGATTCCCTTTCCGTTACAGTCGGTAATTCGAACGGCTATGGTGTTAGAACTGTTTTCTAAAAAAACACCGCTTTCCGGATAAAAAGAAGCGCTTACGTTATTGTAGTCAATGGTATTCCTGTTTTTATAATCCGTATCTGTCGGATTTAAAACGGTAATAGCATATACACTGGATTCGTCTTCCTTAAAGTTGTTCATAAAATTGGTGTAGACCCGGATGTAATAGCTACCGGATGGTAAACCGGCAGGAAGGTTGATATACCCCTGCAATACGCTGTTTTGGGTATAGCATAACTGGGTTGCAATTTTATTGGAATTGCCGTCAAACAAGTCTACATAAACATTAGTGGTTTTCAGGAAAGGTACTTTTAGTTTTTCTTCAATGATATAGCCTTTAAACCAGACGGATTCTTCGGTCAGATAGGTTGTTTTATTTAAATGCAGGTGAATTTTTTCACGGTCTGCTTTGAAATAATTTTCAAAATGGTTCGTGATGTTTTCCTGCAGTTTGTCATTGCCTGCCTGTGCAAAGGTGTAATGAGGTGTAAAAAACAGTACGATGATTAGAAAGGAAAGTATTTTTTTTATCATAGCGAAAATCATTAATGCTCAAAAATAGCTTTTTATAGTTATAAAAAAAACCGCCTGAGATATTTCAGGCGGTTTTGAGTATACTTGAGTAGGTGATATTACATCATCCCAGGCATTCCGCCTCCCATTGGCATTCCGCCTCCGGCATTTTCTTCTTTAATTTCGATTAAAGCGCATTCTGTAGTTAAGATCATCCCCGAAACCGAAGCTGCATTTTCAAGGGCAACACGGGTTACTTTTTTAGGGTCGATGATTCCGGCTTTCAGCATGTCAACATATTCGTCTGTTTTAGCATTGTAACCGAAGTTTCCTTCACCTTCTGCAACTTTAGCCACAACAACCGATCCTTCTAAACCTGCATTTTCTACAATAGTTCTTAAAGGCGATTCCACTGCACGGGATACAATCTGAATACCGGTAGCTTCGTCAGCATTGTCTGCTTTAATATTGGTTAAAACCGATTTTGCTCTTAGTAAAGCAACACCTCCACCGGCAACAATTCCTTCTTCTACTGCTGCACGGGTAGCGTGTAAGGCATCATCCACACGGTCTTTTTTCTCTTTCATTTCCACTTCCGAAGCAGCACCTACGTATAATACTGCAACACCTCCGGCAAGTTTTGCCAAACGCTCCTGAAGTTTTTCTCTGTCATAATCAGATGTAGTAGTTTCCATCTGTGCTTTGATCTGGTTTACACGGTTTTTAATCATGTCTGCCTCACCAGCACCGTTAACGATAGTCGTATTGTCTTTGTCGATCGTTACTTTTTCGCAGGTACCCAACATTTCTAATGTTGCATTTTCAAGAGTGTATCCGCTTTCTTCCGCGATTACTGTTCCTCCGGTCAGGATAGCGATGTCTTCCAACATGGCTTTTCTTCTGTCTCCGAATCCTGGAGCTTTAACAGCAGCGATTTTTAAAGCACCTCTTAATTTGTTTACAACTAATGTCGATAAAGCTTCTCCGTCTACATCTTCAGCGATGATCAATAACGGTTTTCCGGATTGTGCCACCGGCTCTAATATTGGTAACAACTCTTTTAGAGAAGATACTTTTTTGTCGTATAAAAGGATATAAGGTCTTTCTAATTCCACTTCCATTTTTTCCGGATTGGTCACGAAGTAAGGCGATAAATACCCTCTGTCAAACTGCATTCCTTCCACAACGTCTACATAAGTATCGGTTCCTTTTGCTTCTTCCACAGTGATAACACCTTCTTTTCCAACTTTACCGAAAGCAGTAGCGATTAAATCACCAATAACGTCGTCATTGTTGGCAGAGATAGAAGCTACCTGTTTGATTTTTTCGGTAGAACTTCCCACTTCCTGTGCCTGTTTTTGTAAATCGGCTACGATAGCTTCAACAGCTTTGTCGATACCTCTTTTTAAATCCATCGGATTTGCTCCGGCAGCTACGTTTTTCAAGCCTTCTTTAACGATGGCCTGTGCTAATACCGTTGCTGTAGTTGTTCCGTCACCGGCTAAATCATTGGTTTTAGAAGCAACTTCTTTAACCATCTGAGCACCCATGTTTTCAAGAGTGTCTTTTAATTCTATTTCTTTTGCAACCGAAACACCGTCTTTTGTTACGGTTGGTCCGCCAAATGATTTGCTGATGATTACATTACGTCCTTTTGGTCCTAATGTTACTTTTACAGCATTTGCCAATGCATCAACACCACGTTTTAATCCGTCACGTGCTTCAATATCAAATTTTATATCTTTTGCCATTTTTTAATCTCTTTTTAGTTTGTTGAATCCTTTATTCAGGGGATTTAAGGGTGATTTTTGTTAAGGGATTAGATGATCGCAAGGATGTCATCTTCTCTCATAATCAGGTAATCTTTACCTTCAAATTTTAAATCAGTTCCAGCATATTTTCCGTATAGAACCGTGTCGCCTACTTTTACGGTTAAAGGCTCATCTTTTCTACCGTTTCCTACAGCTACCACAGTACCTTTTTGAGGTTTTTCTTTGGCTGTATCAGGAATGATGATTCCGGAAGCTGTCTGCGTTTCTGCAGCTGCAGGTTCCACGATAACGCGGTCTGAAAGTGGTTTAATGTTTAATGCCATAATTATATATATTTTATGTTATTATTGTATAGATGCTGATTACTTTTCAGAAAGTATGCCAATCAAAAAAATGGCAGGTTTTTGTCAAAAAAAAATGCCAGCACTGACAGGCTGACATTTTTTATATACTGTTTATAGTAATTATTTTTTTGCTTCTTCAGTCGCTGCCGGTGTTGTAGCTGCTGCGTCAGTTGTAGCTGGCGTCGCTGCACTTTCTGTAGCCGGAGCTGCTGTTCCTGTTGCTGCAGCTGGTTTTGTTGCCGGAGCCGCCGGAGCAGGTGTACTGTTGTCAATAAGTTTCGATCCGTTATCACCCATACTTCCTGTGAAGCTTAAGCTGGATAATAAAATCAATACAATTAATAAAGTTGCTAATGTCCAGGTACTTTTATCAAGAAAGTCGTTTGTTTTCTGAACGCCTCCCATCATTTGCGAACCACCAATGCTTGAAGATAAACCTCCACCTTTAGGGTTTTGAACCATGATTACGATGATAAGTAAAAAACATACAATTGTTATTAATACTAAAAAAACTGAAAACATATTATAATTTTTTAATTGTTATTTTGTTGTAATATCTTAATATCCGAAATTCGGTCTGCAAAGAAATGACTTTTTTCTGGATATTTCAAAATTAATATTTCATAAGCTTGTATCGCTTTTTGATATTTTTTTTGTTCGAGATAAACTTTTGCCAAAGTTTCGGTCATTAAATAGGAGTTGTCCTGGGGCGTTTTCTCAATATTTAAAGGCGTTACAGGAGAATTCCGGTTCGGAACTATTTTCGGATTGGCTTCAATAAATTTATCAATCAATTCTGATTTTTTCTTTTTTTCTTCGTCAATTTCTTCTTCATTAACGGTATTTTCACGGTCAATCGGGCTGAATTTTGCCAATTGCAGCCATTCCTGGAAAGAATGTTTCTCCTCTTTGGAGAATTCTAATGGTTTTCCGATTTCCAGTTTTTCTTCCACAGTTGCCGTTGGAATTTCCGGCTGTACCGGTTCCGGAAGTGTTGCTTCAGGTTGTTCCGGAGCCTTCGGTTCGGCTACTTTAATAGAAGTTAGTATAGACTGTTCTAACGGATCTACTTTCGGAAGCGGTTTCTCTTCTTCCGGTATAACCACTTTATGCTGGTTAACGATAATGTCGTTAATAACGGCTTCTTTTTCGTCAAAGAAAGCCTTCTGGATAGCCGTGAAGTTCGTTGATGTGATAAATTCGAACAGGATGCTTCGGTCTGTCGTATAAGCAGCTGTTTTCTTTAATTCGTAATTGTAACGAAAACTGTTTTCATTGTACAGTCCTTTCAGGTGAATGGCTCTTGCCGACTGAAAATAGGGGAATTGGTGCAAAATACCCTCTAAACTGATGGTTTGCTTACCGCCTATGGTTTCCGGCTTGTTGAGTAAATAGGTTAAATCGTTTACGTTCAAATCGTCTGAATTAAAGGTTTACCATTTTGCTAAGGACTGATTAAAGATATCCTGTGTTATTCTTTCGAAAATCACCGTTAAGGCTTCTGATAATTTGGCACCGATTAATTGTGTATCGGCCGGGTAATCATAATAAAAAGAGAATTTCTTGTTCTCAAAATCATCATCAGCTTTGTTTTTGTTGGTAAAGCGTACATTTACGGTAATGGAAAGCCTGTTTTGCGAAGCACGCTGATCGGCAGTTGAGCCCATTGGCGTAATCCGGTAATCGGTAATTTCCCCTTCATAAATCAAATCACCTCCGGTATTGGTAAGACTCAGATTGGTCTGGTTCTGAATGATTTTTTGTAGCTCTAATGTAAACGTTCTTTCAATTCCCGGTTCTACCAATGCGGCATTGTTCTGGAAATAATTTACCTGAAATGTTTTGGCGTCAATCTTTCCGGTTCCGGTAAAATTGTACACAGAACAGCTGCTTACAATCAGTACTAAGGAAAGGGTAATGATGTATTTTATATTTTTCATACGGGCGTTGTCAATTACAAATCGAATTGTTTTATTTTTCGGTATAAGGTTCTTTCGGAAATGCCTAATTCGTCTGCGGCAGCTTTTCTTTTTCCTTTGTTGCGTTCCAGTGCTTTTTTGATGAGTTCGATTTCTTTTTCGTCTAAACGCAGGGAATCTTCTTCTTCAACGGTTTCGGCAAAAAGATAATTCTGGTCGTCGTCATCATCGTCAAATTCTTCCTGAATGTTTTGTACCGGCACAGGAATCGCTTCGAGGCTTGCCTGGCTTTCAAATGGAATTTCTTCCTCTTCTTTGGAGCCGTAAATGCGCTGAATCAGGTTTTTATTGCTTTCCTGTACTTTGTTTGAGTTGCCGTTTTGCATGAGCTCTAAAGTGAGCTTTTTTAAATCATTCAGATCGCTTTTCATGTCAAAAAGGATCTTATACAAGATTTCCCGTTCGGTACTGAAATCGCTTTCGGATTTTTTTTCCTTTATTACCGAAGGCAGGTTGTTGCCTTCCATTGGCAGATAGGATTGTAAGGTTGCCAGCGAAATGTCGCGGGATGTTTCCAATACAGAAATCTGCTCGGCTACGTTGCGCAGCTGACGGATGTTACCGCCCCAGCGGTATTTCATAAGCCATTGTACGGCACCGTCGTCCAGTTTTAATGGCGGCATTTTGTATTTGTGGGCAAAATCGGAAGCGAATTTTCTGAAAAGAAGATGAATGTCCTCTTTGCGTTCCCGCAAAGGCGGCAGCATGATCTCCACAGTGCTTAAACGGTAATACAAATCTTCCCGGAATTTTCCTTTTTCGATGGCATCAAACATGTTTACGTTTGTTGCGGCAACGATGCGGACATTTGTTTTCTGTACCTGGGAAGATCCCACTTTAATGAATTCCCCGTTTTCCAGAACACGCAAAAGACGCACCTGGGTGGTTAACGGAAGTTCTCCGACTTCGTCCAGAAAAATGGTTCCGCCATCGGCTACTTCAAAATATCCCTCACGGGTTGAAGTCGCTCCGGTAAAAGCCCCTTTTTCGTGACCGAAAAGTTCACTGTCGATGGTTCCTTCCGGAATGGCACCGCAGTTTACGGCAATATATTTTCCATGCTTTCTGTGAGAAAGGGAATGAATTATTTTAGGAATACTTTCTTTACCAACACCACTTTCTCCGGTTACCAGTACTGATATATCCGTCGGGGCAACCTGAATGGCTTTTTCAATGGCACGGTTGAGTTTCGGATCGTTTCCGATAATCTCAAATCGTTGTTTTATGGCTTGAATACTTTCCATGGTAATAACAGTGTTGTTTTGGGTGATAGTTTGGGTCGGGCGGGCTGCGGTTTAATTCATCTCCGAATAACCTACCGGCTCGCCAATTAGTGTGGCTGTAGTACAGCTGTTGATTTTAACCATAACGAAATCACCTACTTTATAATGCTCTTTAGGGAAAACCACCACGGTATTTTCCGGGTTTCTTCCGGACCAATGGGCATCGGATTTCTTGGAAGGCTTTTCGATTAATACTTCCACGGTCTGATCTAAGAATCGGGAAGTTCTTTCGTAGCTTAATTCCTGTTGTAAATCAACAATTTCCTGTAAACGGCGTTTTTTAACTTCTTCCGGAACATCGTCTTCCATTTTTCTGGCAGCAAGGGTTCCCGGTCTTTCCGAATAGGAAAACATATAGCCGAAGTCGTATTGTACATAGCGCATCAGGCTCAGGGTGTCTTTGTGATCGTCTTCCGTTTCTGTAGGGAAACCGGAAATAAGATCCTGCGATATGGAACAACCCGGAAGGATTGTTTTAATTTTATCAACTAAAGCCATATACTCCTCACGGGTATGCTGGCGGTTCATTTCTTTCAGGATTCGGGTGCTTCCCGATTGTACCGGAAGGTGAATATAGTTACAGATGTTATAATGCTTGGCAATTACGTGCAGCACTTCTTCGTGCATATCCTGAGGATTGGACGTTGAGAAGCGGAAACGCATTTTCGGATGCGCCGTAGCACACATGTCCAGCAACTGTGCAAAATCTACAGCAGTTGCCTTTTGCATTTCGGTTGCTTTTTCGAAATCTTTTTTCAATCCGCCGCCATACCATAAATAGCTGTCAACGTTTTGACCTAAAAGTGTTACTTCTTTAAAGCCACGGTCTGCCAGGTCTGCTATTTCTTCTAATATACTTTGCGGTTCACGGCTGCGTTCGCGGCCACGGGTAAACGGAACGACACAGAAGGTACACATGTTGTCGCATCCTCTGGTAATGGAAACAAAAGCGGTTACCCCGTTGCTTTGCAGACGAACAGGGGAGATGTCGCCGTAGGTCTCATCCTTGGATAAGATTACATTGATGGCGTCACGGCCTTCTTCGACTTCTTTTAAAAGGTTTGGCAGGTCTTTATAGGCATCCGGACCAACAACCATATCAACGATTTTTTCTTCTTCCAGGAACTGACTTTTCAGACGTTCGGCCATACAGCCCAAAACACCCACTTTCATTCCCGGATTAATCCTTTTTACGGCATTGTATTTTTCCAGACGTTTACGAACAGTCTGTTCTGCTTTATCTCTAATCGAACAAGTGTTAACCAAAACCAAATCGGCTTCTTCCAGTTTCTGGGTCGTATTAAATCCTTCGTTAGCTAAAATTGACGCGACAATTTCGCTATCGGAAAAATTCATCGCACAACCGTAACTTTCGATAAAGAGCTTTTTTGTATTTCCTTCTTTTTGTTCTAAAACAAGACTGGTACCTTGCTTGTTTTCTTCAATAACCTTTTCCATATATCGCTATAAGAGTGTAAATCTTCTAATCGGCAAAGATACTATTAAATTTTGTTTTCTGACAAGATGACAGCTTTGTTTAACATCAATTTTAATCTGATTTTTGCTGTTGGCGAAGCTTTTAAAAAAGGATGAAAAGCGCTTTCGGGGATCAGGAACGTTTGAAAATGTCCCGGAACTGGTACAGCAATCGTTCCAGTAATCGTAGATCTTCCGTGATAATATCTGCCGTTCCGCTCATTTCCTGCTGGAAGATGATCTTCTTTTTATAGGATGTTTCCAGTCCTTTTGGTAGCGAGACATCAATTAAAAGGAAACCTTCTTTGTCCGGCGTTAAGGAAATGGATTTTACTTTTCCTTTTACAATCCCGAATTCGCGGTCCGGATAGTTTAACAGGCGGATGTTCACGTTCTGGTTGATTCTCAGTTTACCGGAATTGGTTGTTCTGGCTTTTACTTTTCCGATATAGCGGGATTTGGAATCCGGGATAACGGTAAAAACATTGTCGCCGGTTGTGATGGTCTGGTTCTCTTTCCAGATCTGTAAATAGGACACTTCTCCCGGAATGGAAGCACGAAGCACATAGGCCAGTTCCCAGTCGCTAATCGCTTTTTTCAGCTGATTGTACGATTGTGCCATGTTTCTGAAGAACGTGATCTGGTCTTTTGTTTCGTTTATTTTGGTTGTTTTGTTGCTTCGGTTCAATTCATTTAAGGAGGAATGAATCTGGGAAATCTGGGAATTCAGGCTTTTGATGTTTTTCTCATTCTGAAGGTAATCAATGTTTTTGGTTTCCCATTCCTGTGAGGCAATAACGCCATTTTCGTACAAACGTTTGTAGCGTTCCAGTTCTTTTTTCTTCAGCTGTAATTCGGTTTGGGCAATAGAAACCTGCTGGGTTAAAAGTTCCATACGTTCTTTTAGCTGCACCGATTCAAATCGCTGGGCAGTGTCTTCCACACGGTAAGGCTGTAAGTCTTTGTTCAGTTCGTAGGTGGCATAGTCTTTTTCGAATATGGCAAACACGCTGGAAATGTCACCCAACTGCAGGGCGGTTAATTTTTCGAATGGAAAGCTAAAGCTGTTGTTCATCTTCAGGGAATCCGTGATGCTTTTTAAAAGAAATACGTCCTTATAATTTGCAGTGTTTTCAATAACTGCCAAAGGCGTATGCTGTTTGACCATTTTGCGGTTTTCAATGAATATCTTTTCAATTTTACCGGTAGAACGGGCAATCAGTTTTTCAGGCGGTGTTTGGGTGGTTATCGCGATTTCTGTTGTAATAATGTCCGGATAACGGATAAACCATGCCAGTATGATTAACAATACAATAATAGTAAGTATAACGATATTTCCCCATCGGATCATCCAATGTGGCACTTCAGACAGTATTTCCTGTACTTCTTCGCTTCTTAATTCTAAATCGGTTCTCTTTTTTTGAGGCATTGTATCTTTTTGTTTGTTGCAATATCTTTTTATGATCCTAAATGAAGCTGGTTTCTTACCAGTTCAAAATAATTGCCTTTTAAGCTGACTAATTCTTCATGGGTTCCCACTTCGATGATCCGGCCTTTGTCTAAAACGACAATCTGGTCGGCATTCATAACGGTACTCAAACGGTGGGCAATAACCACTACCGTTTTATCTTTAAAAAACACATCCAGTTTTTCCATGATTACTTTTTCGTTATTGGCATCCAATGCCGAAGTCGCCTCGTCAAAAAAGAGCATTTCCGGATTTTTATATACGGAACGGGCGATTAACAGACGTTGTTTTTGCCCGGTACTCATTCCGATACCTTCCATCCCGATTTTAGTATTGAAGCCCAAAGGAAGTTCGTCAATAAAATCCCTGATATTGGCAACATCGGTTGCGTATAATAATTTTGCCTTGTCGACCTTGTCGGCACCCAAAGCAATGTTATTGGCAATAGTGTCATTGAAAATATATCCTTCCTGCATTACCGCGCCAATATGTGCCCGCCATGTTTTTTGTGACATGTTTTTCAGGTTGGTTCTGCCCAGTAATATTTCACCGCTGTTTGGTTCGTAGAATTTCAGCAGTATTTTCATTAAGGTTGTTTTACCACTTCCGCTGACCCCTACAATGGCCGTTACCTTTTTAGCCGGAATGGTTAAGGTGACATCTTCCAGTACCAACAGGTCGGAACCGGTATATCGGAACGACACGTTTTTAATGGAAAGGGTTTCGTCTTTCGGGAAGTCATGTGTTTTTTCGTCTTCATCCTGCGATTCGTCTTCTTTGTCATGAATCTCCGATAAACGCGCCAGCGATATTTTAGCATCCTGCGCTTCCCGGATGAATCCGATCAGCTGTACGATCGGTCCGTTAAGGTTTCCTACAATAGAACTTATCGCCATCATCATCCCCAGAGTGATCTGTCCGTCGATAACTAATTTAGCCGACAAAAAGATAATCAGGATGTTTTTTAATTCGTTGATAAAATTGGAACCGATACTCTGCGTTTGTTCCAGCACCAGGCTTTTCATTGAAACTTTAAACAAACGTGCCTGTATGTATTCCCAGCCCCAGCGTTTTTGCTTTTCGGCATTGTGCAGTTTGATTTCCTGCATTCCGTTGATCAGCTCAATTACTTTACTTTGTTCCTGGCTCACTTCCGAAAAGCGTTTGTAGTCTAATGCCTCACGTCTTTTCAGGAATAGGATAACCCAGCCGAAATAGAAAAAACTGCCGACAAAGAATACCATAAAGATTGTCAGGTTATAATAGGCCAGAACGGCACCCATGATAAGCATGTTTATAAACGAAAATAACACACTCAAAGAGGAGGTGGTCAGTATTCGTTCAATCCGGTGATGGTCGCTGATTCGCTGCATGATGTCTCCGGTCATCCGGACATCGAAAAAGGAGATCGGCAGATTCATCAGCTTGATGAAAAAGTCGGATATTAAAGAGATATTAATACGTGTCGATAAATGGAGCAAGATCCAGCTTCGGATAAATTCCAGGGCGGTTTTTCCGAAGAACAAAAAGAGCTGCGCGATTAATAACAGGTAAATGAAGTGGATGTTCTGGTTCTGAATACCAACGTCTACGACGCTTTGTGTCATAAAAGGAAAAATCAGCTGCAGTATACTGCCAGCCAGTAATCCGATAATCAGCTGTAATAAAAAGGATTTATAGCGAAGGACATAACGCGACAATAAGCCAAAGCCAAAAGCGCTGTTGCTGTCGTTGGTATCAAATTCGGTATTGTAAAACTTAGGAGTAGGTTCGATTAACAGCGCAATCCCTTCTTCTGTTGAAGGTGTTGCATTATTGCCGATCCAGAATTTTAAAAACTCTTCGTTGTCATATTCTAATAAACCGTGTGCCGGATCGGAAACATAAAGTTTGTTTTTTTTGACTTTATACAGTACAACATAATGGTTGTTATTCCAGTGCAGGATACAGGGAAGCGGAACTTCCTGCAGGCGCTCCAGTGAAATTTTAACCCCTAAGGTGCGAAATCCGATTCTTTCTCCCGCATCACTCAGCGACAAAAGATTACTTCCTTCACGGGTTGTTTCCGCTAATGTTCTTAATTCCTGAATGTTGATGACTTTCTTGTAATACTTGGCAATTATTTTAAGACATGTGGGACCACAGTCTTTGGAATCGGCTTGTTTGTAGAATGGGAATTGCGACATTATTTATTAAAATTATTGCACAAGATGTGAGATATAATTATTGTTTTCTTTGGTTTGAGGATAATTCTGTATTGACAAATATATAAATATTGTTAAGGAAAGTGGTCAATTGTGATTTCTTCTTTTAAATATTTATGAATTGTACTGATCGTGTCAAAATTGTTGGTAAAAATCCTTAATTTTGATAAACCAAAACCGTGTCTTCACGAAGCTGTTCGATCATTTGCTCGGCAAATAAAGAAAACTCCTGTAAGGTATATTCGGCAGGATAATGGTAGCCGTTTATAAAAGTTGCCGGCGTATAATGAATACTGTGGTTGTCACACCAGGTTCGATGCGCGGTCAGTAAATCCAGTGTGTGCTGAGGAACCGGTACAGATCTGTTCTCCCATTGCGGAATATCTTTTTCATCAAACCATTCTTTTAAAATGGAGAGTGCGGTGTCTTTATTACCGGAATAGGCTTCCGAAAAACTGGCTGCGATTTTTGTCGCGACATTATCCGTTCGTTCAAACGGAACACTGAGAACAAAATTGATCTGAATATCGTTTCCGTGTTTTTCCAAAAGATTGTAATATGCCTTAAAGGCATCCGTACAATAGCCGCAAAGCGGATTGGTAACGGCGTTTATGGTTAATACCGGGTTTTTTGACCCAAAACTTAAAATATACTCCTGCGGAATACTGTTGTTCTTTTCCAGTTGTTTCTTGTGAAGTAAAGTGAAAAATAAACCCTGATTTCGTTTGAATTTCAGGAAATCGATTTTTGTTTTCTTAAGCGCAATACTTTTGGTTAAAAGCGCTTTGGCATAAAAGACCCCTAAATAGGTAAGTGTTATAATAAGGAGCGCTTTAAGAATATAGCTGCTATTAATCTCAAAAGGAGCGATGTTGCTAAAAACGGTTGCAATTTCGGCCAGTAATATTAAAACAATACCCAGGCACAAAGCACACCATTGTTTTAGAATAAACGCCTGACTGTATAGCGAAAAAAGCAATACCGGTATGGAGGAAAGTAAAAGTGCCGTAAAAAAGATACTGTCAAAACCGGCAAAAAGCAATATGAGGAATTGTGAAATAAAGAAAACCGCTGTGGCATTACTCAGTGAAATCACCCCTAAAAATTGTATCGATGAGGTAATGATCTTGGAACAGCTTCCTTTCTCGTTAAGGGAACTGCATATTCTGGAAGACAGGTTGTCGTGAATTCCGAGTTCTTCCTTAATAATAAGGACGCTTAAAAAAATACCTAAAGCAGAAAGCACTCCTAATGCTGTAACCGGTAAGGAAAACGGAAAGACAAATAATAATAAGGACAACACCAGCGCACAGCCGAAGGCAAGAAGTGTGGACGTTTCTCTTTTGGATTCCGGTTTTTCGTTTTTTTCAACAGCGATTATCGTTCCGGGCCAGATCTTTTTAAAATCGGGATAGCTGTAGGCCGATTTTTTACCGTCGGCACTTTTGCATTTAATATAGCTTTTGGTCTTGTGAACGGAAACAATAACGTCCTTTTTGTCCACGTTGATTAAAGCCATAAAATATTTCGGTAACTGTTCCAAAGCATCCACCGGTACATTGGCTACCAGATTTTCTATTCCGAAATAGTCGAAAGTGTCGGAAACCGAACGAAAACTCGGATAATCTTCATGGGATAACAACTGAAGGTTTAAATCCTCTTTGTCTAAGAAATGCAGATTTTTATTTAGGAAATCATTTATAAGATTTAAAAAAGAGTGCATATCGTGATTATTTTAGTAATAAGTGAGAATTGTTTTATCAAAAATCATCATAAAGTGCGTGGCTCCAAAATTTTAAATGTTAATTTTTTTGATTATTTCTGCATATTTTAGAAATAAGAAACGAAAAAGACCGTGAAAAACCAGGCCAGGATGCGGTTTTTACAGTGGGAGAAATTGGATTGTAACAGCGCTTTTTAGTTTTATACTGTTGGAATATAGTATTTTATTGGCTAATGCCGGCCGGTGGAAACGATGCCTTAAAAACCGGGTTTGCGTTAAGACAGAAGTCGTAATTTATTTCTTAAAGAAAAAGAAGATTATGCCTGTTACAGGTGTTGTATCCTCATAAAATAATTGTGTTTTAGAAAACCAAAAATGTAATATTTAAAAAAATCATATACTTTTGCCGGACAAACAGTAGAAGTATGGCAAAGAATTTAGTGATCGTTGAGTCGCCTGCAAAGGCAAAAACTATAGAAAAATTTTTAGGAAAAGATTATCAGGTAGAATCAAGTTACGGGCATATAGCCGACTTGCCTTCTAAAGAAATTGGGGTGGATGTTGAAAATAATTTCAAACCAAAGTATGAAGTTTCTTCCGATAAAAAGGCTCTGGTTAAAAAACTTAAAGATCTATCGAAGTCGGCAGAAACCGTTTGGCTGGCTTCCGATGAGGACCGTGAGGGAGAAGCTATTGCATGGCATTTGGCAGAAGAATTGAAATTGGACCAGAGCAAAACAAAACGTATTGTTTTTCATGAAATTACCAAAACGGCAATACAAAAGGCAATTGAGAACCCGAGAGGTATTGATTATAACTTAGTGAATGCCCAGCAGGCGCGAAGAGTTTTAGACCGTTTGGTAGGATATGAATTATCGCCTGTTTTATGGAAAAAAGTAAAAGGCGGACTATCTGCCGGACGTGTTCAGTCGGTTTCCGTACGTTTAATTGTAGAGCGTGAGCGTGAAATCCAGGGCTTTAAAGCCGAAGGATCGTATAGCGTTACTGCTGAATTTGCAAACGAAGCCGGAAAAACCTTTAAAGCAAAATTACCACACAACTTTGCAACCAAACAGGAAGCGGAAGCTTTCTTAAAACAAAATATCGGTTCCCAGTATAAAGTATCGGACCTGGAAACAAAACCGACTAAAAAATCACCAACAGCTCCTTTTACCACATCAACATTACAACAGGAAGCGGCAAGAAAGCTGTATTTCCCGGTTGGTGTTACAATGATGATGGCGCAGCGTCTGTATGAGGCCGGATTAATTACCTATATGAGAACGGACAGTGTGAACCTGTCGCAGGAAGCGATGGCTGCTGCAGAAGCAGAAATCATCAAATCGTATGGTAAGGAATACAGCAAGCCCAGAAATTACGCTAACAAAAGCAAAGGAGCACAGGAAGCGCACGAAGCTATCCGTCCGACGGATATGTCGCGCCATACTGTGAATATCGACAGAGACCAGGCACGTTTGTATGATCTGATCTGGAAAAGAACATTGGCTTCCCAGATGAGTGATGCGCAATTAGAGCGTACGAATGTGAAGATCGAAGCAGGCAATCATAAAGAAATATTCGGGGCAACCGGAGAGGTATTGCTTTTTGAAGGATTCCTGAAAGTGTATCTGGAAGGACATGACGATGAGGAAGAAGAACAGGAAGGAATGTTGCCGGCTTTAAAAGTAAATGAAAAGCTGACCAACAATTATATCACTGCTACGGAGCGTTTCACCCGTCCGCCGGCACGTTATACGGAAGCTTCGCTGGTTAAAAAACTGGAAGAGCTTGGTATTGGACGTCCGTCTACCTATGCGCCGACAATTTCTACGATTATTAATAGAAATTATGTAGAAAAAGGAAGCTTTGAAGGTCAGGAGCGTAAATATGCCCTGTTAACCTTAAAAGCCGGTGAGGTAAAAAGTCAGGAATTAAAAGAAAACTTCGGTTCCGACAAAGGGAAACTGGTTCCTACCGATATCGGTATCATTGTAAATGACTTCCTGGTTAAGAATTTTGAAACCATTTTAGATTATAATTTTACGGCAAAAGTAGAGCAGGACTTCGATGAGATTGCTGCCGGAAATGAAGACTGGGCGATGATGATGCGTGATTTTTATAATCATTTCCATCCTACCGTTAAAAATGTAGAAGAAAACGCCGAAAGAGAATCAGGGGAACGAATCCTGGGAACGGATCCGAAATCCGGTAAACCGGTGAGTGTTCGTTTAGGGAAATTCGGGCCGATGGCTCAGATTGGCGATGTCGATGACGATAACAAACAATTTGCAAGCTTGCGTCCGGAGCAGAATATCGGAAGCATAACGCTGGAAGAAGCGCTTAACCTGTTTTTACTGCCTAAAAATTTAGGTACCTATAAAGGAGAAGATGTAGAGGTAAACAACGGTCGTTTCGGACCGTATGTGCGTTTCGGAAGTGCTTTTATTTCGTTGCCAAAAGGCGAAGAACCTTTGGATGTTACGTTAGAGCGCGCTATGGAACTGATCAAAGAGAAAGAACAGGCAGATGCTCCTATCGGGACGTATAAAAATGAGCCGGTACAAAAAGGAGTGGGCCGTTTCGGACCTTTTATCAAGTGGAACGGTATGTTTATCAACGTTAATAAAAAATACAATTTTGATAATTTATCACAATCGGATCTTGTGGAACTGATTGAAGAGAAATTACAGAAAGATATCGATAAGGTAATTCACAATTGGGAAGAAGAAGGGATCCGTGTTGAAAAAGCAAGATGGGGACGTTCTGTAATCCTGAAAGGAAAGGTTAAGATTGAGCTTTCCAAAGATGTCGATGCCGGAAAAATGACACTGGAAGAAGTGAAGGAGTTGATTGAGAAGAAAGCACCGGCTAAAAAAACAGCAGCGAAGAAAACGACTGCGGCGAAAAAACCGGCAGCTAAAAAAACAACTACTAAAAAGAAATAAAAATGGCATTTGATTATATTCAGCCGGTTGATGCTGACTTTTTAGAATTTATTCAGAGCCTTAACGTGCAAACGCTGGGGAGAAAAGTGGTTTTTCATACAGAAACGGATTTTCCGAATATTGAAAACGCTGCCATTGCCATTATCGGAGTGCATGAAAACAGAGGCTTTGAAGGTCATAATGAACATACGGATCTGACTGCTATCCGAAAAGAATTTTACAGCCTTTTCCCGGGAAACTGGGATGCACAGATCGTAGATTTAGGAAATGTGGTGGCAGGAAGTTCTTCTGAAGATACTTATTATGTGCTGCGTACTGCGGTGGCACATTTGATAAAAAACGGTGTTATCCCGATCGTTATAGGTGGTTCTCAAGACCTGACCTATGCCATTTACAGAGCCTACGACCAGTTGGAACAAATGGTAAATGTAGTGGCAATTGACAGTAAGTTTGATTTTGAAAAAGATGAAGAGCAATTAGCGGCGCATTCTTTTCTGACCAAAATGATCGTGGAAGAGCCTAATAATTTGTTTAACTATAGTAATGTCGGTTATCAGACCTATTTTAACTCACAGGAAGAAATTGATCTGATTGAAAAACTGTATTTCGATGCCTACCGCCTGGGTGAGATTTGCAATAACTCAACCATTGCAGAACCTGTTTTCAGGGATGCCGATCTGGTAAGTCTTGATCTTACATCGGTAAAATCAAGCGATTCCGGGAACTTCACACAGTTTATTCCAAATGGATTTAACGGTAAGGAAATCTGCGTGCTTTCGCGTTATGCGGGAATTAGCGATAAGGTAACTTCTTTTGGTGTTTTTAACCACAATAATTCGAAGAGTGAAGCCGTTCTAATCGGACAGATTATCTGGTATTTTATTGAAGGATTTCACTACCGTTCGAAAGAATATCCTTTTGGCAGCCGTGAGGACTATTTGAAGTATATCGTGCCGCTGGAAGACGAAGAGTTAATCTTCTATAAAAGCGATAAAACGGAGCGTTGGTGGATAGAAATACCTTTTTTAACAAGTTTTAACAATAAATTAAAAAGAAACACGTTATTACCTTGCACATATGAGGATTATCTAGGTGCCACAAACCATGAGATTCCAGAGCGTTGGTGGAAGGCGCAAAAGAAAAATATGGTATAATTGTTTAAAAAACGGTTATTTAAAGCCTAAATTGTGTTTTATTGTTTTTTTTAAGTTTTTTTTAATAAAATCTTTGTTTTTTAGAAAATAAATAAATAGGTTTACGCCCTTAAAAATATAAATACTATTAACCCAAATTTATATGAAGAAGTTCATTGCATTAACAGCTGTTGTATCATTGTTTTTCAGCTGTGGTTCTAACGACAGAGGTGAGCTGGTAGGAGTTAAAGGAAAGAAATGGCATCCGGAAAAGCCGTATGGTATGACTTTAGTTCCTGGTGGCGCTTTTATCATGGGTAAGTCAGATGATGATTTAGCTAACGTTCAGGACGCACCGACAAAAACGGTAACAGTTCGTTCCTTTTACATGGATGAGACGGAAATTACGAATAGTGAATATCGTCAATTTGTCGAATGGGTAAAAGATTCTACAATCCGTGTGAGATTGGCTATTTTAGCTGATGAGCAAGGGATGAAGCCAGGTACTGGTGGTAACAAAGGAGGAAGCATCGGTGACTTTGCTTTCAGTGACCAGGATCCTGCAAAAATGTCTGCATACGACAAATATATGTATGAGAATTATTACAGCGTAGGTACAGATGAAGATCCGTATGCTGGAAGACGTCTTAACAGAAAAGTGAAGTTGCATGCTGACCCTCAGAAATACCCGGATGAGTATTATGTTGAGGTAATGGATTCACTTTATTTACCAGCGAGTGAATCATACAACGGTTTGAGAACTTTCGACGTGTCGAAGTTAAAATTCCGTTATACCTGGATGGACATTCAGGCGGCTGCTAAAGATAAGAGCACTACAAGCAGCAGATCTAAAAGAGGTAAATTCATTAAAACAGAAAACCAGTTGATTTATCCGGATACAACCGTTTGGATTAAAGACTTCGCGTATTCTTATAATGAGCCAATGCATAATGACTATTTCTGGCACCAGGCTTACGGGGATTACCCTGTAGTTGGAGTTAGCTGGAAACAGGCTAAGGCTTTTTGTGCTTGGAGAACATTAAATAAAAACTCTTACATCAAAAAGAAAAAAGGAAGAGATCAGGTAAACTCTTTCCGTTTACCAACTGAAGCAGAGTGGGAATACGCTGCAAGAGGTGGTCTGGAATCTGCAGCTTATCCTTGGGGTGGACCGTATACTCACAATGATAGAGGATGTTATTTGGCAAACTTTAAGCCAAGCCGTGGAGATTATGCAGCAGACGGTGCTTTATACACTGTTGAAGCTAAATCATACGAGCCGAATGATTTCAACCTTTACAACATGTCTGGTAACGTAGCCGAGTGGACAGATTCATCTTATGATGCTGCAGCTTATGATTACGTATCGACAATGAATCCAAATGTACCGGATGCTAAAAACCAACGTAAAGTGGTACGTGGTGGATCCTGGAAAGATGTTTCTTACTACTTACAGGTAGGTACCCGTAACTTCGAATATGCAGATACGGCAAGAAGCTACATCGGATTCAGAACAGTTCAGGATTACATGGGAGCTCAGGCAACCGGAAACAGACCCAACTAATTATCAGAATCATTCAACTTAACTCAATTTTAAAATTTAACCAATTTTTAATTATAATTAACTTAACTAACTAAAATTTTATTTTATTATGGCACTACCTAAAAAAGTTATGAATTTTGCCTATGGTATGGGGGCAGCAGTGGTAATCATCGGAGCGTTATTCAAATTAATGCACTGGCCAGGTGCAAGCGCGATGCTTATTATCGGTCTTGGAGTTGAAGCATTTATCTTCGCATTATCTGCTTTCGATCCAGTTGAAAAAGAATTAGACTGGTCATTGGTTTACCCTGAATTAGCAGGTGGAGACGCTAAGAAAAGAGACGTTAAAAAAGCAGAAAACCCAACAGAAGCTCAAGGTCTTTTATCTCAAAAATTAGACAACATGTTAAAAGAAGCTAAAATTGACGGAGAGTTAATGTCTAGCTTAGGAAACAGCATCAAAAACTTCGAAGCTGCAGCTAAAGGAATTGCTCCAACAGTTGATTCAGTTGCTTCTACTAAAAAATATGCTGAAGAAATGTCAATGGCAGCTGCTCAAATGGAATCTTTAAACAGTATGTATAAAGTTCAGTTAGAAAGCGCTACCCGTAATGCTGAAATTAACAAAGAAGTTGCTGAAAACAACTTGAAATTAAAAGATCAAATGCAATCATTGACTGCAAATTTATCTTCTTTAAACAACGTATATGGCGGAATGCTTTCTGCAATGAGCAACAGAAACTAATTAGTTGCATTTATTAATCTATTTAAAAACTAATTAGAAGAAATGGCAGGAGGAAAATTAACCCCTAGACAGAAGATGATTAACCTGATGTACTTGGTTTTCATCGCGATGTTGGCATTAAACATGTCAAAAGAAGTTCTATCAGCTTTTGGTTTGATGAATGAAAAATTCGAAACAGCAAACTCTGCTGCAGTAGAAACGAATTCACAGATTTTAAGCGCACTTGGTACTAAAGCAGCTGATAACCCGTCTCAATTCGGTGCTGCAAAAAAAATGGCTGATGAAGTAGCTGTTATCACTAAAAATTTCTACGATTATATCGGTAAACTTAAAACTGATGTAACAACAGGAATTGAAAAAGGTGAGAATGGAAAACTACCTTATGAGGCAATGGATAAAGGTGACAAAATCGACGAAGGTTGGTTTGAAGGTGACGGTTATTCTAAAAAAGGAAAAGAAATTGTAGCTGCTATCGACAAGTACAGAGCTGATATGAAAGCTGTAATTGGAAACGACGCAAAATACAAAGCTATTGTTGGAGAGATTGATTCTAAATTCAATACAGCTGATGTAAAAGACGGAGAAGGAGTTACTAAAAAATTCTTAGATTATCATTATAAAGGATTCCCATCTATCGCTTCTTTAACAAAATTAACGGCTATGCAAAATGACGTTAAAGGAATTGAAGCAAGCTTATATAATGCTTTCATGGGTAACACTGCAATGGCAGCTGCATCTATGAAAAACTATAAAGCTTTCGTAATGATGGATAAATCAGCTTTCTTTCAGGGAGAGCAAGTTACAGGACGTGTAGTATTAGGTCGTTATGACGAGTCTACAGTTCCAAAAGCAGTTTCTGTAAACGGTGCTTCAACATCTATCGAAAATGGTTCTGCTATTTTCAAAATGGCTGCTGGTAGCGTTGGTGAAAAAGATATCAAAGGTAAGTTTACTTTCATGGAAGACAACAAACCAGTTGAAATCGAAATTGCAGGAAACTACGTTGTAGTTCCAAAACCAAACCAGGCAATTGTATCTGCTGACAAAATGAAAGTTGTTTACCGTGGTGTATCGAACCCTATTTCGGTTTCTGTACCAGGTATCTCTTCTGATAAAGTTAAAGCATCTGCACCTGGAATGGCATCTACTGGAAAACCAGGTCAATATAACCTTACACCAGGAGCTGGAAGCGATGTAACCATTAATGTTAGCGCTACTATGCCTGATGGAAAATCTTTCAGTAGTAAAGAAGTTTTCAGAATCAAAGGTTTACCTGCTCCAACTGGAAAAATCCGTGGTGAGGTTGCTGCTAAAGGAGCTAAATCGAACTTAGAGGTTTGTACAATCTCTGCTGAATTAGAAGATTTCGATTTCCCGGTTTCTGTTAACGTAACACAATTTAACATTAAAGTGCCAGGTCAGCCTACAATTGTAGTATCAGGTAACAAAATGGATGCAAGAGCTAAAGCTGCTATTGCTAAAGCTGGTAGAGGTGATATCGTAGTTATCTCTGAGATCAAAGCTAAATTCGTTGGATTAGATCAAATGCCAAAAAGAGTTGCACCTTGTACATTTGAAGTACAATAAAAACGACCAAGTTTGAGTTTATAATTACTTTAATAGTTTATAAAGAATAAAAAATGAATTGGAGAAATTTTTCATTAGTAATTGCATTTACTTTTAGTTCTATTGCAACTTTTGCACAGTCTAATCTTTTGAATGCAAAAACCCCGGCTGATATCGGTAAAAAAACCGCAGCACAATTAAACGCTGATAATGACAAGCCGTTACCTTATGGTTATGTTGATGATCGTGATGTTTTAATGGGGAAGAAAATCTGGGAAATTGTTGACCTTGATGAAAGAGTTAATTTTCCTTTATATTATCCTGTAGATGGAAATTTAGGACCGGACAGAAAACCGCTTTATGAGGTTTTGGTTGACGGAATTAAAAACAATAAGCTTACTGAAATCTATGATGATAGTTATTTTACAACTAAAAAATCATTAAAAGATATCGAAGCTTCCCTGTTTAGAATTGACACTACTGATGCCGGTAAAGAGCAATACAACACCTTTACCGCAAAACAGAAAAAAGCAGGAGCGAAAATTTCGGAAGAGTATATCAACAAAACCGAAATCAGACCAAGTGACGTTTCTGATTATAAAATTGTAGGTTATTGGTATTTTGATACCCGTCAAGGTGAATTAAAATACAGAATGTTAGGAATCTGTCCTATTGTACCGGATGTTTATACGATGGACAAAGAGGAGAAAGAATACATCGAATTATTCTGGGTTTACTTCCCGTCTGCAAGAGATGTGTTACATGCAAACAAGGCCTTCAATGATAAAAACTCAGCAATGCCGATTACGTTTGATCACCTGTTAAACTCAAGACGCTTTAGTGGAGTAATCTACAGAGAAGAAAATGTTTACGGCGATAGACAAATTGAAGAATATGTAAAAGAAAATGCTCAAATGCAGTTATTGGAATCTGAGCGTGTAAAAGAAAAAATCCGCAACTTTGAACAAGATATGTGGAATTACTAAAAAATAATTTCTCCAATTTTATGAAAAACTCTTACCTTCCTGGGTAAGAGTTTTTTATTTTTGTACTATGGTAGATTATTTGATTGTTGGCTCCGGTATAGCCGGAATTTGTTTTGCAGAAACCGCCTTGCAGCAGGGTAAAACCATCATGGTTTTTGAAGATAACTCTTCTTCCTCTTCACGGGTGGCCGGAGGCTTGTATAACCCGGTTATTTTAAAGCGGTTTAGTGAGGTTTGGAATGCTAAACAGCAATTGGATTACGGATTGCCTTTTTATGCGGCTATAGAAGATAAAATAGCGGCTAAATTTGACTTTAGGATTCCGATCTACAGGAAGTTTGCTTCCATTGAAGAACAGAATAACTGGTTCCAGGCTGCCGATAAACCAAATCTGGCACCATTTCTTTCCACAACAATAATACATCGGGAATACCAGTCCATTACCTCTCAATTCGGTTTTGGTGAAGTGTTAATGACCGGTTATGTCGATACCAAAGTACTATTGGATTCCTACCTGGAGTTTTTAAACCGGAACAATTGGGTGCGGAAAGAACGTTTCGACTATTCCCGAATTGAATTCCTGGAAGAGGGTATTTCCTATAACGGTCTGAAAGCAAAACATATCATTTTTGCTGATGGCTTCGGATTGGTTCATAATCCGTTTTTCAAACAGCTGCCGTTGGATGGAACCAAAGGAGAACTACTGCTCATTAAAGCACCGGATTTAAACCTTGACGTGGTTTTAAAATCCAGTATTTTTATCCTGCCTGTAGGGAATGATCTTTTTAAAGTGGGCGCCACCTACAATTGGGAGGATAAAACCGATTTGCCTACAGAAGCCGGTAAGCAGGAATTACTGGATAATCTGAAAGAACTGATTGACTGCGATTTTGAGATTGTAGAACATTTTGCCGGTGTTCGTCCTACGGTAAAAGACCGGCGTCCGTTAGTGGGTACTCATCATATTCATAACAATATTCATATCCTGAATGGCCTGGGCACACGTGGCGTGATGCTGGGGCCGGTTTTGGCAAAATCCTTATACGATGCTATCGAAAACAACATCCCTTTGGATGCGCAGATCGATATTAAACGCTGCTATAAAAAATTAGGAATCCGTCTGGATTCCTAAAATATTATGAATGGATGTTGTTTTTCCAATCTTTGTCATAATGCACAAAAAAGTTAATCCAGATATTCCGGGACAACCGCATAATGACAGGCATAAAAACAATTAAAGTAGCAATGATTGCTATAAATGCCGTTTTCAGGCTCAGACCTAAAAAAAGATACGTGATCACAAAAGCGGCCACTCCAAAAGCAATACCCACTCCATAGCTCACATACATGGCTCCGTAAAAGAATGAGGGCTCTATTTTATAATAGGTGCCGCAGTGGCTGCATTTATCATGCATTTTAAATACGCTGCTCAATTTATACGGGTTTTTATCCACATACATGCTTTCTTCCTGGCATTTAGGACAACTTCCTGTTAAAATACTATTGAGTTTGGATCCTTTTTTTAACATTTGCATAAATTTTAGTAAAGGTACATCTTTTAAAAAATTACCTTTGTAACATTTGTAATAAAATTATGCTAAATATACACAATTTATCAGTTTCTTTTGGGGGTACTTATTTATTTGAAGAAGTAACTTTCCGATTGGGAGCGGGGGACAGAGTAGGACTTGTTGGAAAAAACGGAGCCGGTAAATCAACGATGCTAAAAATTCTCTCTCGGGAGCTGGCGCCGGATTCCGGTAGCATTGCTACTGAGAAAGAAGTAAAAATAGGATTCTTAAAACAGGATATCGATTTCGTAAAAGGAAGAACGGTTCTGGATGAAGCGTATCAGGCTTTTGAAGAGATCAAGCATGCCGAATTCAAGATGGAAGAAATCAACCATCAGCTGGCAACGCGAACCGATTATGAAAGCGCGGAATATTCGGAATTAATAGAACAATTAAGCGATGTTACCCACCATTATGAAATATTGGGAGGGTATAACTATATTGGCGATACCGAAAAAATCCTGTTAGGACTGGGGTTCAAACGGGAGGATTTTGACAAGCTGACGGATACTTTTTCCGGAGGCTGGAGAATGCGTATCGAACTGGCAAAGCTGTTATTGCAAACAAACGATATCTTATTGCTGGATGAACCAACGAATCACCTGGATATTGAAAGTATCATCTGGCTGGAAAACTTTTTACGAAGCTTTCCGGGAGTAGTGGTGATCGTTTCCCACGATAAAATGTTTTTGGATAACGTAACGAACAGAACCATTGAGATTTCGTTAGGAAAAGCCTACGATTTTAATAAGCCATATACGGAATACCTGGTTTTACGTCAGGAAATCCGCGAGAAACAATTGGCTACACAAAAAAACCAGGCTAAAAAAATAGAGGAAACCGAAAAACTGATCGAGAAATTCCGTGCCAAAGCTTCCAAAGCTTCGATGGCGCAGTCTTTAATCAAGAAATTGGATAAAGTGGAACGTATCGAAGTGGATGAGGACGATAACTCTGTAATGAGCATTTCCTTTCCCGTTTCGATGACACCGGGCAGAGTGGTGATTGAAGCGGAACATGTTACGAAAAGTTACGGTGAGAAAACCATCTTAAAAGAAATATCGCTATTGGTAGAACGGGGCAGTAAAATTGCCTTTGTTGGTCAGAACGGACAAGGGAAATCCACTTTTATCAAAGCCATCGTAAATGAATTTGAATATGACGGAACCATCAAATTGGGGCATAATGTTCAGTTGGGGTATTTCGCGCAAAATCAGGCAGAGTATTTAGATGGTGAAAAAACCTTATTGGATACCATGACGGAAGCGGCAACAGATTCCAACCGTTCCAAAGTGCGTGACATGCTGGGAGCTTTCCTGTTTAGAGGCGATGATGTGGAGAAAAAGGTAAAAGTACTTTCCGGAGGAGAAAGAAACCGTTTGGCGCTTTGTAAATTACTGTTACAGCCTATTAATGTGCTGGTAATGGATGAGCCTACGAATCACCTGGATATTAAATCTAAGAATGTACTGAAAGCCGCTTTACAGAAATTTGAAGGAACCCTGTTATTGGTATCGCACGACCGTGACTTCCTGCAGGGAATGTCTAACATTGTTTATGAATTTAAAGACCAGAAGATCCGCGAATATTTAGGCGATATCAACTTCTTCCTGGAACAGCGCAATGTACAGAACATGCGGGAAGTGGAGAAGAAAGATGTGGTAAAGGAAACGGTTCAGAAAGAAAATAAAGCACTGTCTTACGAAGAACAGAAAAAGAATAAAAGCCTGCAGAATAAGCTGAGTAAAATTGAAAGCCAGATTCAGCAGCTGGAAAAAGAAATCCAGAAAGATGATAAGGCACTGGCGGATAATTATGAAAAATTAATGCAGGATGCTTCCTTTTTCGCAGCCTATGAGAAAAAGAAAAAAGATCTGGACCAGTTCCTGGAAGAATGGGAAAAAGTACAGGAGGAAATAGAAGTGAACTCTTAAAAAAAAACAGAAGAGGTTGTGAAAACAGCCTCTTTTTTTATTTAAAAGGATTTCGTTCCTGCCAGAGGGTTTCCGGCTCCAGCGATTTGAAAAGACGGGCGATATGGCGGTTTACCAAAGGATTGCTGTGCCTGATATAGCCGTACATTTCCTGAGGTTTGGCACCAATGGAACTTTTGATCTCCAGGGCAGTCCGTGCAAAAACGATTTTTGAGAACCCTTTGTTAATGGAATAGGCTACCATATCATAAAGCATGTTCAGATACAGCATTTTTTCCCGTTGATGTTCCTCGTCATAACCCAGGAAATAGGTATCTATTGCAGTTCCGTTTTTAATCAGCGTATTAAAACCGATCAGCTTGTCGTCAAGGAAATAACCGTAAAACAGGAATTGATCTTTGAGTAGTTTTTTCAGCTTATAAAAATGATTGTCAGCCAGAAAGAACGTGTTAAAAGGAGCATTTTTGGCCACATTTTCATACAGGCGGTTAATAACCGGATTATGAGCCTGAATATCGTCCAGTGAGAATTTCTTTTTTTGGATTGCTTCCGCCTTTTTGTGAGATCGTTTGTACTGGTCCCGGTATTTTTTTGTCAGCGCCTGAATATAATCGGTTTCATGCTGCCAGGATTCCGGAATATCGAAAACCATATTCGGCTGGGTCGTAAAACGATAAAAAGAAGCGAAATCCGGGGTCTTAAAATATTCCGTTTCCGTTTCGGAGAAATCTTTAAAAACCGTTAAGTGAATTTTTAAGCGCTTTTTGCGGAAGATCTCTTTCAGTGCTTCCGATGCCTGGAAGAGCAGTGCAACAGCGTCTGCATTGCTAATTGTATCAAGCAAAGCGTAGGCATTCTGCCCGGTGAGCATATTGTTGCCAATGAACAATACATGTGAGCTGAAATTTTTAAAAACAAAATTCCGGACGGAAGTTTTCAGGCAGTTATCCCTTTCTCCGAATGAACCTACCTTATTGAGATCTAAAAACTGGGAAAGCGCAATGCCGACCAGTTCTTGATTCTGAAACAAACCGATATAATGGCAGATCATATTTGCCGGAGCCGATTTTTCCAGTGCTTTTAAATAAGCAGTAGAAAGAAATATATTGGAATGGGCAATAGTATCCCAGTTTGTTGGGACTTCTGAAACAGCCGGATAAATTTTGTACGTAGTGTCTGTATTCACAAAAGAAAGAATCGCTCCACAAATGTAGAGCGATTAGTATTAAAATAAATGTTAAAACAAAATTTTCTATTTCATAGCACAAACAATACCGCCCATAATCATACAGCTAATCACCCAAAAACCTCCGGCAATTAACGTGTAGCGCCACGAGCGTCTTTCAAATAAGGCGCCGGTTCCGACAACCGGAAGTGCAAAAAACAGTCCGGAAATAAAACCGTGCAGCATGCCGTGTTTAAAAGTACGGAAAGCATCCCCGTAATCAGCCATAAAAGCATGGTAAGAAGGTTTGGCAAGGCTGGGGTCTCCACCAACCATTCCCAGTGCGCCATACTGATGAATCGTAAGGATTTGTAAAATAAAAGAAATAAAGAAAGCATATACAATTGCCATTCCGAAAATAACAAACATATTGGCTCCTTTCATCTTCTCTTCGGTCATTCCGGCCTCTTTCATCCATATCGTACCAAATACTTTAGGGTTGTACCAGATAAATCCAACAACAAGTGTGGATAGTGCCGCTAAGACTAATGCTAAAAAATTAATTTCCATGTTTTTTGTTTTTTGGTTAGTCAAAGTTAAAAAAATTAACAATGCTATTTGTGTTTTGATAAATAATGCTTCTTTTTTTGGGCTATAGTGTTGATTTTGTGTAATGCTATTGCGGATTTGCTTTTTAAGAAATACCCGAAAAGTAGCAATTCCAATACGCAAAAACACGCAAATCCATACGCGGACACGCAAATCTGAGAAATGTTCGTTTTGTATATGTTTGATAAATAATCAATTGTGTTTTTTTAAGGGTATTGCGTATAAATGCGTACCGGACAGGTATCCAAATTAGTCCATTTTGCTTTTACTTTGAATTGTTCTTCAAGTGAAACAGGTTAATTGCGTTAAGTGAAAAGTAGTATGGTTTTCCTGTTTTCCTTACATAAGGTAATTTTTTGTTAATGTTGATGCTCCTTGATTTGTTAGGAATTAAAGGAGCTATCAACTGAAAAATTTGAAAATGCTCATAGTTTTTTTTCATTTGGATTTTTCGGAATGTGGTTCTGAAAAGTGACATGGCCAATTTATTGGTTTTAGTATGTTATGAGGTACCTTAAGGATAAAGATAGATACAAACAGTGAGGGTCTTTCTCAACTTAAGGGTGGTGTTTATTATTGTCTGGCTAATTGGGGAGTTAGTTCAGGCGGGCGGGGTACCTCAGCATGATTAGAAAAGAGTGTCGGAAGGCACTCTTTTTTATTGGGTAGCAAAGGATAATCGGGGCTGTAGTTTTTATATATTTGAAAGCGATACTACAAAGCGATGCAAAACCAGACAGCAGCAGACTTTATAACCGCGTTACAACTTCACCAGTCGGATGTGGAAAAAGAAAAATTACAGCGGTATTTTAAAACCGGGGAAGGAGAATATGGTGCCGGTGATGTTTTTATGGGCATACGCATGGGAGAACTCTTTAAAATTGCAGCGGACTTTATGGCTTTGCCGCTGGACGAGGTGGAGCTGTTGCTGGACAGCCCGATACATGAAATCCGGGCAGGAGCATTGAGCATTATGGATAAAAAGGGCCGGAGTAAAAAAACAACCGAACCGGAAAGGAAGGCGATGTTTGAATTGTATTTACGCCGCCTGGACCGGATCAATAACTGGGATCTGGTAGATGTGAGCTGCCAGTATGTAATCGGGCGCTATCTTGAGGATAAACCAAGGGATATTCTATACGAATTAGCACAGTCGGACGATATGTGGGCAAGGCGTACGGCAATAGTGAGCACCGCTTACTTTTTAAGAAATAAACAGCCAGACGATACTTTTGCCATTGCCGCTATTCTGGTTAACGACCGGGAAGACCTTATTCATAAAGCGGTGGGCGGATGGATCCGGCAGGCCGGAAAAACCGATAAAACCCGCCTGAAACGCTTTTTAGACGTACATGCGGCGGCCATGCCCGGAACGATGTTGCGGTATGCCACCGAACATTTTGATATCGCGGAAAAAGAATATTACCGGCAACTGAAATAATACCGGACAGGAATGCGTTTAATTCCTGCCTTGTTTAAACAAAAGCGGCTTTTAGAGCAGCTTGTACTCCACAGCCATTTTAATGAGTTCTGCTACATTTTTAGCGCCAAATTTCTGCAACAGGTTTCTGCGGTGTGTTTCTACCGTTAGCGGGCTCACAAAGAGCGCTTCGGCAATGGTGGCGGTGGTTTCGCCGTTTGCAATTTTCTCCAGAATCTGTTTTTCCCTTTTAGTAAGTGTCGGAATGGCCTTCCATTCGTTTTGGGAAGGTTTCAGCATGATTTCTTTGGCTTCCTTGCTAAAGGTCAGTTTGCCTTCCAGCGCTTCAGCAATACAATCCAGCAATTCGCCGGCATCGGCATTTTTAAGCAGGTAACCGCCGGCACCGTTTTGAAGCAATTGCATCATAATGCTGCGTTCGGACTGGTTGCTCAATCCGAGTATTACCGTTTCGGGAGCCGCTTTCTTTATTATTTTACACAGCTCAATACCGTGATAATCCGGAAGCATAATATCAAGTAAAACAATATCGACCTTATTGCTTTGTAAAAAGTCAAGAAAAGACACTCCGTTGGTAAAGCTCACGGCGGTGATATTTTTTTCTCCTTTGAGTAGTGTTTTTAACCCTTCAATAACGATAGGATGGTCGTCAACAATGGCAAGTATTATTTTAGCAGGTTCAGACATATAGTTCTACATTTATTGCGGTTCCTTCGTTTGGAGCGGTATTGATCTCCATTTTTCCGCTAAGATATTTGATACGGTTTTCAATATTGGTAATTCCGATGCCCTTTTTATGTTCCAGTATGCTGCTGTCAAACCCTTTTCCGTTGTCTTCCACGGTAATAAAAAACAGGTTGCCGTTCTGGCTGCATTGTACCAGGATGACATTGGCTTCCGAATGGCGGATAGCATTCGACAACGCTTCCTGTACAATCCGGTAAATAATAACCTGGGTAGAAAGCGGCATATTGCTGTCGATATTAAAGGCTTCATAATTAATAGTGCAGGAGCTGGTTTGCAGGGATTCGCAAAGGTCTTTTAATGCGGTTTGCAAACCAAAGCGCAGCAGTGTTTCCGGCATCATGTTGCGGGCAATGCGGCGAAGTTCGGTAACGGCATTGTCGAGCTGTCCGGTAATTTTGTTCAGTTCATCCGGATCGGGTGTGCGGTCTTTGTGAGCAGTTGCACCGGACAATTTGATTTTGACTCCGGCCAGCATACCGCCCAGGCCATCATGTAAGTCACTCGCCAGCCGGCGGCGCTCCCGTTCTTCGCCTTCCAGCATGGCTTCTGTATTGGAGAGCAACTGTTGCTGCTTCAGTTCTTTTAACTGCTGTAAATGGTTGATCTCTTTTTGTCGGGAAAGTCTTTTCTGATTTTTGTAAAAAGCAAACGAAAGCATTGCAATGACCAGGAAGAACAGGGAAATGGCAGCCAGTAACCAGCTAAACAAACGATGGTTTTTGGCAGACAGGGCCACCTGTTTTTTTTCTGTTTCCAAAGCCGTAATCTTCTTTTGGTTCTCGGCGTTGTGGAAGCGGATTTCCATTTCGTTAATTCGCTCTTTCAGGTTGCTTTCGTTAAGACTGTCGCTTAATTTGCTGTATTTTTTTTGCCACAGATAAGCTTCGCCCATATCATTGAGGTACTCATTAACGGTTGCCAGCTGGGTATAAAACATTTTGCGATTGTTCACATCGGCAGCCAGAGTTCCTTCTTTTAATACGGAAAGGAGTAACTGCTTGGCATTCTTAAACTCTTTCTGCTCCAGATAAATGTTATACTTTCTGAAAATAAGCATTTGTAACAGCACTTTCTGGTTGTTGTTTATTGCAAGCCGGATACCGTTGTCCAGACTTTTCAGTGCGCTGTTGTAATATGTTTTGGCAGTGTAATACAGCCCTTCTGTATAGTAGTAGTTCGGATAATGGGACGATTCCGGATAAGGCTCCAGTATCTTTTTGGCTTTGTCCAGCATTATTTTCGCTTCATCAGTGTTGGCTTTGTAGATATAGTTGCTGGCGGCACCCAAATAGGCAAGCATTAATACGGTCGATTTCGGATGTTGGGTTGCCAATAATCCGATGGTTTTGTTAAAATAGATTTCCGCCTTGTCAAACTGGGCATTATACATGAGGAGCGTTCCCAGCTGCGAATAATAATGTGCTGTTTTTTCCGGTTTCCCGGATTGGGTAGCTAACGGAATGGATTTTTCGAGTAATGTCTTGATCAAAAAGCTGTCGCCTTTTTCATTCCGGACTGCAATAGCATAGTTGTACCAGGCGGCAGCCTCGATTTCTTTACTGAAAGGGACTTTAAAAACAGCTAAGGCCTTTGTGGCTTTTTGTAATAACAGTTTGGCTTTTTCCGGATTCAGGCTGCTGTAATACTGGCCTTCATAAAAACAGGCTGCGGCTTTGAGTACAGGATATTTAGCCGACAGGCGTTTTCCTGCTGTAAGGTAAGATTTGCTTTTAAGGGTGTCTTTTGCGCGCCAGTAATCGGAAAGTAAAAGATTGGCATTTGCCCGGATGCTGTCGGTTGTTTTGGACTGTATAATATGGGAAAGGCTGTCGGAATACGTTTTTTCATTTACAGGTAATAGCTGCTGGGCTGCTAACGGCGATGAAAAACACAACCAGATACCAATAAAGAATATTATTTTTTTGAGAGAAACAATCCGGCTCATGATAAAAAATTAAGGGGTAACAAAATACAAATTTCCTGTGGGCAGCACTTTTGAAAAATGGATTTCCAGTCAAAGATTACAAAAAAAACAGGGGAATTTATAAGCAGCTATTTAAAAATACCGGAAAACCAGTAGAAAAAATTACTCGTTTTCTGCGATTGTGACACTTTTGGCAAGCCGCTACTTTTGTTAAGTAAAAGATTGTTAAACCATTTATAACTGTAAATTATGAAAAAGAAAATATTTTCAACATTGGTATTCGTGTTAGCGTTAGGTCTTTCGGTAACTTCCTGTGGAGGCAGCGACGACGGACCGGCTGCAACAACGGGAGGCAACAGGGTTGTAAAATACAAAGCATTTACGTCTGATAACGCCTTAATTTCAACGGTAATTCATACGAACGCACAGGGTGATCCGCAGTTAAATTCTGCTGTAAATGCCACCACATGGGAAAGTCCTGAAATAAACATGCCTTCCTCTGTTCCGGCAGTTACATTTGGAGCAAACGGACATGTTGTGACATCCGGACAAACCGGAACACTTACGGTACAGATTATTGTAAACGGAACTGTGGTAAAAGAAAACGTATCAACAGGAGAAGCTTTGTCTTCAACAACATCACATTAAAACCAAAGAAAAAGTGGTTGCTAAAATATTGAGCATGAAAAAAATTAATGCCCTGTTATTAATCACCCTGCTGGTTTTGGGATGGTCCTGTAATGCTGTAAAAGAGGCCGACCGGAAAGCCAATAAAAATAAGATCACAACCTTATATCCGGAAGCTGTTTTTGACAGTGTCCAGGCTAAAAAAGCAATTGGTTATGGCAAGGCGACTATTAAAGGCGTGTTGTTTACCAGGCAAAAAGGTGCTTATGGGATTAAACCGCTGATGGGCGGGAAAGTATACGGAACTAATCTGACGGTGTCGCTTTTCCCGGTAACCCCTTATTTTGAGGCCTGGTATGAAATGCGGAAATCAAAGGAAAACAAAAAAACGTATGTGTATATGTCTGATGCGGCATTTCGCTACCGTATTGATGCTAAAACAGATGAATACGGACGTTTTGTTTTTGAAAAAATGAAACCGGGTAAGTATTTCCTGCAGGCAATGATGTCGACAACATTTGCGCGGAACGGTCAGGAATATACCGGAACGGGTTATACGCCGTATGGGAATATTAATTATTACAGAAATAAGACCTATTACAAAGATCAGCATGAGCGAATGGAAAAGTTTATAGAAGTCGAAAAAGATGGAAGCGTGGTAGCGGTAAATTTGCGATAAGTATTACTACGATGACAACCCGATTCAATGCCGTAAAAAGCAGGAATCGGGTATCTTTTTTTTAAAACCCTTCGTTTTTGTGAGAACAATTTTAAATAACAGGTTTCCTGCAATGTTATCGCGATTTTATCGTTATCTGTCTGATTGATTTTAATGAAATTGAAAAAAAAGCGCCATAATGTGATGGAAATACATCAGATTTGCGATATTTGAAAATATAAACAATTAAAAAACAATAGGATATAACGTAAAACACCCCGGATAGCAATATGGATATAACAATATTTGATAGTTTGGAATCAGCAGCGGATACCAGTAAAGTAGATTTTATCGCAGTATTAAAATACCGGACAACCGAGCATGGAGGCAGGACAACTGCAGCAGCATCGGGATACAGACCGCAGGTTAAATTTGATTTTGCAGAAAAACAGACTTCCGGTGCGCAGTATTTTATCAATAAAGAATTGGTTTTTCCGGGCGAAAGGGTAGATGCGGCTATTAAGGTAGTGGCTGTCGACTTTTTTAAAAACGCACTGACGGAAGGAATGGAATTTGAATTTTGTGAAGGAGCCGTGATTGTGGGAGTAGGGAAGATCAAACAAATTGTCAACCCGGAATTGCAGAGAATCAGCTGATAGGATCAGTAAATAATATAAAAAAAACCTCCAACAGTTGTGGAGGTTTTTTTTATAGGTTATTCTGCAGCCACTAATTTGCTGGCGCTTCTGTATAAAAACTCATTATAGATATGTCTTCTGGCAAAACGGCTTGGCGATTCGGCGTTAATCATTTTGATATAGGTCGCTTTCGGAACACCAAAATATTCAAACTGACTTCCGTCTAAAAAGTTAATGTACAAAACACTGTTGTCCATATAGAACTCTAAAATGTTTGAAGTGCTGGTTGTTTTAATATATTCCGGTTTGTCTTTTTCCTGTGTTTCCGGAGCAATACTTACCAGAAAATGATAGGCCGCAATAATTTCTTTACTTCTTTCTTCGGCAGCAGCCAGTTCTTCATCATTACTGAATTTATCAGGATGACAGTCTTTCATGCTGTTTCGGTAAATGGTTTTCAGCTCTTTTAGCGTAGCGGTTTTGGTAACGTCAAGTAACTTTCTGTACTCAACAATTTTTTTCATGTTCATAAGTGACAAAATAAAAAGCCATTCGTTATTGGAATGGCTTTTATAATAGTGCGCAAAGATACTATAATTATCGGTTGCTGAAAATAGTTTTTAGGAAACCTGTTAATTTGTTGGTATTTAGTGGATAATCCGGTTCTGAATGTGGTGCATCCGGTATGCTGAATATCTTAACGGGGAATCTTTTTTAGCGATTGGTATTATTGATTATCCAGAGATTTCCGTTTTTAGTGACGATCTTATTTAACGTCCCTTCATTAGTCAGCTTTTGCAATAGCGTTTCGCTTTCTGTTTTTGATGATCCGGACAGTTCCGAAAATTCCCGGGTTGTCAGTGTGGGATATTTGCCGAATAAACCGGTCCAGGTAGTATCATAATTCATTTTCGCTGCCTTTGGAAAAGCTTTCAGTACTGCGGCTTCAAATGCTGTATAGGGCTTAAAGCCGTATACCGTTTGCGGATTGTTTGAGCTGTCCATAAAAAATAAGGTCGGAAATCCTCTGACGCCAAGTCGTCTGGCCAGTTCCAGATCTGCCTGAAACAGTTCTTTTGCTTTGTTTTCATAGTCTGTTTTGAGTTGTACGGTGTTCAATCCGGTTTCGGTAGCAGCTTTGCTGATGTGTTCCCATTTTGTGATGTTTTTCTTTTCCAGAAAGACCATTTCCCTGATTTTTCTCATGAAGGCAACAGCTTTCTGCTCATCCTGCATTTGGGCTGCCTTAAAAGCAATGGACGGCGGATAAGAAGAATTCAGCGGATCTTCCAGCCATACATTTCCGTCAATCGGCATGTCATAATACGCGCTGACTTCGTCCCAGTGATGTGCCACATCCGATGGTTTGCTGATACCGCCGCTGTTATAGTTCCAGTCGGGCAAAAGACCGCCCATCCGGTATTCGATTTCAATATTGTTTCCGTATTCCAGTTTGAGTTTTCTCAATTGCGGCTCAATACCCCAGCAGGATGAACAGATAGGATCCGTGAAATAAATGATTTTTACCGGTTTTTGCTGCTCCGGTGCATAACCGTTGTGCTGCTGTTGTGGGGTGCCGGGTATTTCACAAACACCGGTTTCCGGATTACACAAAAGCGGATTACTGTTGTTGTTTTCGTTCATTTTTTTATTGGTTTGTGATTGACAACCAAAGTTGGCAAGCAGGATTATTAAGATTAAAAAAGGTTTCATGTAGCTATTGATTGGGACTGCTTTTCGGTATAAACTATCCGGATGTTGATTGATAAGATGAACAGCAAAGTTCGGTATAAATGAAAAGCCAGTCAATTAGTCAAAAAAATATGACTGGAAAATAGGGGATGGTATAGTAGGGCAGGGCAGTTAAAACAGTTTCAGAAGGAAGGTAGCCGTTTTAATTTTAAAACGACCCGTGTTAATTCCGGTAATGATTTTACCGCTATTTAAGCAGGAAATAATAAATCAGGATCCAGATTACTGTAAAAGCTAACCCGATATACAAAGTGGTTAGATTCTGTTTTAAGTCTTTTTTTACCAACAGTCGGTATAAAATCCAACCGATAAAAACGGCGAAAAAAATAATTGGGATATAAACTCGTAGCATAACTTGTTTTTTTATTTGTTAGATGTTTGATGCGGTTTACAAAAGCAGGCCGGTTTTACATTCCCGGCCAATATAGAACATTGAATTTGTGATCATCCGGGTCGGCAAAACCAAAGGTGTAACCCTGTTCAAAATTTTGGGGTTCGGAAAATAGGGTACCATTGGCAGACCTGACTTTTTCAACCCATTGCTCAACTTCTTCTTTACTGTTAGCAGATAAAGAAAATAGGATTTCATTTGCATTTTTTGGAATTGAAAGACCGCCATTCATTTGTTGTGATAAACGCTGCCCGGTAAAGAAATTGATAATAAAATTATTCTGTCCGAAAACAAAACTGACCAATTCTTGATTGTCGCCATGGTCATTTCGTTTAAACCCAAGAGCGGAATAAAAAGCAGCGGTTTTCGCCAAATCACCGGAGACTAAATTTGCCCATATAAACCTTGTTTCCATAACCTTTTTATTTCAGTATATTAAAGGTAATGATTTAATAGTGGCAACGGTAATGAATTTTAATATAAGAAAGTGGTGGCGATTTGTCCATTCATTTCCATTGCTGCCAAATCAAAAAACAGTATCGCTATACCCGGAAACAAGAGGGCAGTCCTAACGGTTGGAATGGTAATGAAATAATGGGTTAATCTGAGGAGGTAAAGGAGATTTTTGTTAATCTCATATTTCTATGTTGGAAAGTTACTGCTAACGTTCGGCGGCTTTGCGCTGTAGCGGTAAATTTAAGAAAAATATTCTGCGTGATGAAAAATTTCAGAAAACCGTTAGGTTTTCGGCGCAGCATTTAATAGCTATTGCGCGAAACCTCTGTTATGGGCTGTCTTTGCTCTCAAGATATAAGTAATGCGGGAAGATTGAATCTTTCTCAGTTTCGTTTATTTTCTTCACCCATTCCGAAAACTTGTAATTCACTTTGATAACAGAATCATTCACCAAACTATACTCACAAAAACTGTCGCCATTTTTCGGATATTTTTTCACGCCGTTTGAGTTTCTCAAAAACTTCATGTCAAGTAAACAATCTGTTTTATAAGTCCAAAGAAGTTCTATTTTGTCAGTTCCTGTGTGATAATGATTTGTGAAAAACCAATACAAACACTGACCATGAAATTGATAAACGGTGAATTCTTTTTGGAAAACAACCCTTACCCAATATTTTGCCGTGTCACTTTGTTTGGCTGCCCAAAAATAATCTTTATTGTCGGACATATAATCGCCAATTCTTTTCGGCTTACTTTCTGTATTTCTTTCCGGTAAATTTCCGTTGGCTTTCGGTTGTGATTTTTCTACAGGATTTTCCTTTTTACAACTTATTAAAAAAACAATAAGAAATGAAATTGCAATTTTTTTCATGTGAAGTTGTTTAAAGGTTGTCCATAACTTGTTAATAGGTGTGATAACATCATACATATATGTCTGTTTTTGGTTAGATACATATGACAAGAGTCATGTTTATTAACTAAAATAAATAAAAGTCACAAAACTTAAAAATCATAGAAAATTAAAAAATAAAATTTCATTATTTTTCTGAAGAGTTAGTGAGTCGTCCTAAAATAGGTTGACAGATTTTAGAATAAAAATATATTAACCAGTCAGGCTTACCTGGCTGGTTTTTTCATGTATAAAATTAGGTGTTTTCATCATTAAACTCAAATG
>NZ_MKTM01000004.1:0-24623 GCF_001898245.1 Flavobacterium sp. 40-81 | reverse complement strand
TTGCTGATTTGTCCGGCGTTAATGTCCGTTTGTGTCAAGACATAGGTAGCCGTTGCCGTTCCGGTAGCGCCCGGTGCTAATGTAGCCGGTGTTACCGCTGCATTCGTCAATCCGATTTGTGTATCGTTGATGACCAATCCGTTTATCGTTACGTTTCCGGTGTTCGTTACCGTAAAAGTGTACGTGATCGTTTCACCAACCTGGGCAAATGTATCAGCATTCGTATCGTTAAATACTGCTGTTTTTACTAAAGCAATAGCAGGATTTTGTGTTAATGGTGTTACTGTACATTTTGGACATGAAGGGTCATATCCGTTGTCACCCGGTTGAGCCGGATTTGTCGGATCTTCCGATTCGTCTGTAACTGTTCCTCCAACGGGATCCTGACCGGTTACTGTTGCCAGATTGTGTACAAAACCATTATTCAAATCTGCTTGTGTAATCGTATGTGTTGCTGAAACTGTTGTATGTTGTCCGGCACCCAAAATTGCTATTGTTGCCGGAGAAATACTTCCTGCATCGGCATTATTATCTGTAACCAAAAGGTTTGTAATAGTTACATTTCCGGTATTTGTTACGGTAAGTGTATAGTTAATAATGTTTCCTACAGCATTATAAGTACCGCTTAAGGCTTCTTCCGTTTGGATTTAAGATCAAATTCGGGTTTGAAACCGTAGTGGTTAACGTTACCTGAGATGGAGTTACCGCTGTTCCGTTTAAGGTGTCATTAGTATATACATTCACCACGTTTGTTGCTCCGGTATAACCGTTTACGTTCGTTGCCGAATCGTTAACCGCATCAATTACTGGTGCTATCACCGTTACTGTTACTGTTGCTGTATCGCAATTGGTTGGGTTGGCAATTTCACAAATTTGGTACGTCAAGGTATATGGTCCTGCCGGTGTGCCCGGAATAACATCCACACTTCCGTTTGGATTTAAGATCAGGTTCGGGTTAGAAACCGTAGTGGTTAACGTTACCTGAGATGGAGTTACCGCTGTTCCGTTTAACGTATCATTCGTATACACATTCACTACGTTTGTCGCACCGGTATAACCGTTTATGTTTGTTGCCGAATCGTTAACCGCATCAATTACTGGTGCTACCACCGTTATCGTTACTGTTGCCGTATCGCAATTCGTCGGATTGGCAATTTCGCAGATCTGGTACGTTATGGTATATGGTCCTGCCGGAGTGCCCGGAATAACATCCACACTTCCATTTGGATTTAAGATCAAATTCGGGTTCGAAACCGTAGTGGTTAACGTTACCTGAGATGGGGTTACCGCTGTTCCGTTTAACGTATCATTCGTATAAACATTCACCACATTCGTTGCGCCGGTATAACCGTTTATGTTTGTTGCCGAATCGTTAACTGCATCAATTGCAGGAGCTACTACCGTTACCGTTACTGTTGCCGTATCGCAATTGGTTGGATTGGCAATTTCACAGATCTGGTAGGTTAAGGTATATGGTCCTGCCGGAGTGCCCGGAATAACATCCACACTTCCATTTGGATTTAAGATCAGGTTCGGGTTCGAAACCGTAGTCGTCAACGTTACCTGAGATGGAGTTACCGCTGTTCCGTTTAAGGTATCGTTGGTATACACATTCACCACGTTTGTTGCGCCGGTATAACCGTTTATGTTTGTTGCCGAATCGTTAACCGCATCAATTGCAGGAGCTACCACTGTTACCGTTACTGTTGCCGTATCACAATTGGTTGGATTGGCAATTTCACATATCTGGTAGGTTAAGGTATATGGTCCTGCCGGTGTACCCGGAATAACATCCACACTTCCGTTTGGATTTAGCGTTAAATACGGATTGGAAACCGTAGTCGTCAATGTAACCTGAGATGGAGTTACTGCTGTTCCGTTTAACGTATCGTTGGTATACACATTTACCACATTCGTCGCCCCGGTATAACCGTTTACGTTTGTTGCCGAATCGTTAACCGCATCAATTACCGGTGCTACCACCGTTACCGTTACTATTGCTGTATCACAATTCGTCGGATTGGCAATTTCACATATCTGATAGGTTAAAGTATATGGTCCTGCCGGTGTGCCCGGAATAACATCCACGCTTCCGTTTGGATTTAAGATCAAATTCGGATTGGAAACCGTAGTCGTAAGCGTTACCTGAGACGGGGTTACTGCTGTTCCGTTTAACGTATCGTTGGTATATACATTCACCACGTTTGTTGCGCCGGTATAACCGTTTACGTTTGTTGCCGAATCGTTAACCGCATCAATTGCAGGTGCTACCACCGTTACTGTTACTGTTGCCGTATCACAATTCGTTGGATTAGCAATTTCACATATCTGATAGGTTAAAGTATATGGTCCTGCCGGTGTACCCGGAATAACATCCACACTTCCGTCAGGGTTTAAAGTTAAATTCGGGTTCGAAACTGTAGTCGTTAATGTAACCTGAGATGGGGTTACCGCTGTTCCGTTTAACGTATCGTTGGTATAAACATTCACCACATTCGTTGCGCCAGTATAACCGTTTACGTTTGTTGCCGAATCGTTAACCGCATCAATTGCAGGTGCTACCACCGTTACTGTTACTGTTGCCGTATCGCAATTCGTTGGATTGGCAATTTCACAGATCTGGTAAGTCAAAGTATATGGACCTGCAGGAGTACCAGGAATAACATCCACGCTTCCGTTTGGATTTAAGATCAAATTCGGGTTCGAAACCGTAGTCGTTAACGTTACCTGAGATGGGGTTACCGCTGTTCCGTTTAAGGTGTCGTTGGTATATACATTCACCACGTTTGTTGCGCCGGTATAACCGTTTACGTTTGTTGCCGAATCGTTAACCGCATCAATTACTGGTGCAACCACCGTTACTGTTACTGTTGCTGTATCGCAATTCGTTGGATTGGCAATTTCGCAGATCTGGTAAGTCAAAGTATATGGACCTGCCGGTGTACCCGGAATAACATCCACACTTCCGTTTGGATTTAAGATCAAATTCGGGTTCGAAACCGTAGTCGTCAGCGTTACCTGAGATGGGTTTACCGCCGTTCCGTTTAAGGTGTCGTTGGTATACACATTCACCACGTTTGTTGCGCCGGTATAACCGTTTACGTTTGTTACAGAATCGTTAACCGCATCGATAATGTTTAATCTTCTTGTCGGTATGATAGTCGATGTGTTGTTCGTTACATTAGGATCTGTTTCAGCTCCGGTAATGGTAGCTGTATTTCCATAATTTCCTGTTGCCGTAACGGTAGCCGTGATCGTTAATGTTGCTATTGCTCCATTGGCTAAGTTACCAATTGTCCACAAACCGTTATTAGCATTATACGTTCCTGTAGTAACTGTAGAAGACACATACGCATAGCCGTCCTGTAACTGATCGGTAACGCTTACGTTAGTCGCATTGTTCAGTCCGTTGTTTGTTGCTACAATAGTAAAAGTTATCGACTCACCTACCATAGGTGTCATATTATCGGCTATTTTTAAAACTGCCAGATCAGCAGTAACAGCCGGTGTGATCGTATTGTACTTGATATTATTACAATTCTCGGTTGTTGTTCCGTTCAAACATTCCACATGTGGATTTGTTGGCGGATTCGTTCCCGGATTTGTCGCATCCGGATCGGTTACATCGGCCGGTCTGATAATACTCGCCTCCACAGTTAACGGCTGTCCACCTAAAGCAGCACCAACCGTTCCGGTAAAAGTGAACACAATCTGTCCGCCATTGGTCATATCCAGATTAGCCGTATAGTTACCGGTAACCGGATCTATTGTGCCATTCACGACTACTACAGTTCCCTGGCTATTTACATAGGAAACCGTATTAATTGTAAAACCGGAAGGTACTATAAAGGTAAAGCCTGCACCGGTTACCGCACTTGGTCCGTTATTGACTACCGTTACGGTATAGTTCATTTGCTGTCCGACATTGACGGTTGTTGTGGAAGGCGTAATGCTCACCACTTCTAAATCGGCTGCAGCAACAACCACATCCAGATTTTTCACAATTACCTGACCCGGAACAAAGCTCCAGGTATCCATTGATTTTTCATTTCCGAAACTGGAAGAACCGGTACCGCTATTTCCGCTGCCGCTGCTTCCGGAAGTATACAAGCCCCATTTGTGTCCGTTACTGTTACTGGAAATTCCGGTAATTCCGGATGCAATCGGGTTTGACTTATGTGTTGCCATACCGCCGGTTACATCGGAATCATCCCAATATACCAAATCACGGGTCGGCACATATACATCATAATTGGTATCCAATTGTTCAATAATAATTCCGCCGGGATTAATTTCCATATCAATAAAAGGGAAATGGACTTCTGCTCCGAATAACTGTACTCTGATTTCGCCAATGTTCGTTCCGGCCGGAAGTATGTTCCCGTTACCGTCTTTACCATCCCAGAATACCGTATTGGTTCCTACCGTACAGTTTCCGTTGATAATTCTCGTTGGAAAATCTCCTATAATTTCTATTCTGTATGTTCCGGAAAGATTGGAATCAAAGCCGATATGGGCTCCTTTATTACCGGACAAATCCGGTGTTCCTTCTACTCCTGTATAGGTAATATTTGTAGCTGTTGGTGTTAGCACGGCATTTTTCAGCCAGGTCATTCCACCACTCATATTACCGCTGGTTGGTAAATCTAAAGCAGGTTTACCGTAAAATATCTTATGGGTCACATTGGAAGCAGCATCAGCACTTCTCGGATCGTGAATCCGGAACTGGCTGTCCAACGGATCAGAAATATTCAAACTCTTATAAGACGGTGAGTTTGCCGTATTTAAAAATCCTTTGTTGTTTACAAAGAATGTAAATCCAACACCATTCGAACCATTATTAACTACTTTATAAGCAATACCGTCTCTTGTTAACACATACATGCTTCCGTAGAATGCTTTGTTAGCCGTAAATGCGCTTCCGGATATATGCAGATTTAATACATTTGTATAAACACGTCCGTTAACCCAGGCTGAGTTGCCGCTGTTTCTAACCGAAACATCCCAGGCAGCAATAAGTTCCGTATTGGTTCCCTGTGTCCAGTTGGCATCTGCTGCCACATCGGTTACACCCGGCGTACTGCTGCTGGTCTCTGAACCGGATGGCAGAAATTCAACTCTCCATACACCTTCCTGTCCGGTACCAACAACCGTATTGAACGGCTGGTAGCGGTTACTGCCTGCAGCCTGACCCGGATATAAAGGTCCGGCAAGCTCTTCTGTTCTGCTGGCAATCCTACCAATATTATTACTTGCCGTAATATAAACCGTTCCATCCGGAGCAATCAGTCTTATCTTACCGTTTCCGGCATTTTGAGCACTGGAAGCTACCGCAATCGTTTCGCCAACTTTGGCATAAACATAGTGCGTCCCTAATGTTTTAAACGGCCATGACCTGATAGTCGTTCCCCCGGCTTCATAACTATTACTGTATAAAAAAGCCCGGTTTCCGCTAACGCCGGACGGGTAGAAATCTTTACTACCTTCCGCCGACATTTGTGTCCAAAAACTGGTAATAACTGAAATAAAGAACAAGAAAATCATTTTTTTCAAAACCATTGTAAAGGATTGAAAAAAATCACTTCTCTGTCGATAGGACAAATGCTTGTCGCTATAACTGTAATTTTCGTTCATTTTTTTTGTTTTTAAATTTTACACCCTTGTAAGATTTTACAGGTGCGAAATTCCATAAACAAAAGGTTTTTAACGTTTCAGATATGTGGCGTGGCGTACATCCCACACAATTGAAACGCTTTAAAAAACACATAAAAATCTAAAAATCAACACTTTACAAACACACCACTAAAAAACACGTATTAATACGGGTATAAAAAAACCGGAACTGCTGTCCGGTTTTGTATTCTTTGTTTTTTTATTAATGATACTGCTGCCGGTATTCCGACGGTGTGCAATTCATCTGTGTTTTAAAATAGCGGTTGAACGATACTTTTGAGTTAAATCCGCTTTGAAAAGCAATTTCTTCCAACGTAATTTCCGTGGCTTCTTTTAAAAGCTGACAGGAATAGGTTATTCTGAAAGTATTGATGTATTGATAAAAAGAACGGTTGATTTTTGTGTTGAATAATTGCGTCAGATGGTGCTTCGGAATTTTGACTTTTTTGGAAAGGCTTTCCAGTGAAAGTTCCGTATCCAGAAAAACCAGATCGTCATTCATGGCTTTGTCCAGCCGTTCTTCATATTCTTCCAGCATGGCTGGTGTTAATGCCGATTTTTTATACTGTTGATTTTGTTTCTCGGTTTCCTGGTTCTGTGCTGCCGTTCCGGCACCGGCAAGAAGCCTGCCAATGCTGTATTTAAAAATAAGTGCCGATACCAAAAGCATGCTTCCGTAAATGACAACACCCGGCAGCATAACCCCGATGTCTTTTCTTTCCAGCACTCTGGAAATCATGATACTGGCAAACAAACTGGCGATCAAGATCAGCCAGATAGCAGCAGACTTGACAAGGTTCCGCAGACTAAGATCGTTCGTTATTTTTTTCTGATTAAAGAAAATCACAAGGACATACACAAACATTGAGATTGTTTTGCTTCCGTAAAGCACGGCATAATAGGCTGAAAGATGCGTATTTCTAAAATACGTTTCCGATAAAAACACGATATAACAAACGGTTGCCAGCAAAAAGGGAAAGGCATGCAACAGGATATTTTTCTTTTTTAGTTTTCCGGCATCATTTGAAAATGCAGCCAAATATAAAAGCGGCCCGTACATCAATCCGAACGGTGCTCCCCTGTCGACAAAAGGAAGCGCATCAAAAAAATACCGCGCTATTAAAGCATACGCGGCATGCAGCATTAAACAGGCTGTAGCACAAAACAGTACTTCATTAAAGGAAGAACCGGATCTTGTTTTTTGGAGCACATATAATGTTAGTCCGCAAATGCAGACGATCATGATTAAAAGAAGAAAAAGCATAAGGGTTTTCCTTTTTATGAATGGTGTATAATTGTTTTATAATACGACGGAAGGTATCCCGTATATTCTTTAAAATAGCGGTTAAATGAGGTTTTGGAATTAAAGCCGCATTCGTATGCCAGTGATTCTATTTTTATTCCGGCATCATTTTTCAGACAGCCAAGTGCATATTCGATCCTTAACTCGGCGATATACTGATAAAAGTTTTTTCCTAAATAAACATTCAGCAGCCGGGTTAAATGGTGTCTGGGTATGGTTGTCTGACTGGCAAGCATGTCTAACGAAATATCCGGATTGCGGTATAAATCTGTTTCTCTGACACATTTGTCCAATGTTTCGATATAATTGGCAGACATCGTATCGTCAAAACACTGCTGTGGTTCTTTTTTCGCGGTAAGGCTAATGGCTGTCTTGTCCTCATAGCACAATAAATAGATTCCGATAAGGAGCATAAAAGTGCCCAGCAGGAAAAACAGCATCCAGTTAAGGTCAAAACCAAAATCGGTAGCATGCCATTTCTTTTTAAGGACCAGTAATCCGATTAACAGGGACGATATCAAACCGCCATAGGCTAACAATTGCACCAGCTCCTGTCCGATACTGATTCCTTCGGTTTTTGCGATATTTTTTTTATTGGATTTCCATATCAGGCAGGAATAAACAAACAGCGAAATCCCCACACTGATAAAATACAGCAGGAAGTAGTTTTCCCAAGGACCGGCATTTACATCCTGTTCTTTAAATTTTAAAATCGAGAAGGCCACACCGCTTATTGCAAAAGGCAGGTAATGCAGCCAATACCCTTTTTTAATTGATTTCGCCACCGTTAAAAAAAGTAACGGTCCGTAGAGAAGTCCCAATGGCGGACGCTCATTAAAATAAAAACAACTAAAATGTACAGCTGCCAGTAATAAAACAAATGCCAATATGCTTTTTAAAGTTGTCATATTAAACATTGATTTTATATACCTGTATGCATAAATTAGGATTGACTTCATCTAAATTAAAATTAAGGTTTAATTAAAGTATCAATTCTAAATTTGGGGGACTACAAATATCAGAACTTATATAGGAACCCGATATAGCCATCCTTCTATTTTCTTGTAGAATTATTTCTACAGGAAAAAAAATTCCTACTAATATATTTTTTGTAATATTGAGCACTTTGGCAAAATCCATTCAAATTTCTACACTGTTCCGAAAAAAGCTATGAATGCTCTCACCCGATTTCTTTTTTTCCTTACTATCTTAGGCATTCAGCAGAGTTTTTGTCAGAACAGGTTGCCGTCATACTGGTTTACATCCGATAACGGCGAACTTCCTCAAAACAGCATTAAATCGATTGCACCGGATAAAGACGGCTTTATCTGGATGACCACAGAAGACGGCCTGGTCAGGTTTGACGGGCAGCAGTTTAAAGTGTATAACAGTGACAACATAACCGGATTGCGCTCTAACAGGATGATGTTTCTGAAAAAATCCCGGTTTAGTGATGGTTTATGCGTTAATACAGATGTAGGACAGACTGTACATGTTAATCAGGTACCGGAAGTATTACCCCAAAAAACAAAGGACCGCAATGAAAATCAGGAATTAGGGTATTTATTCAGCAACAATGTTGACATTTATACCTCCTATTTTATAAACAGCCCTACATATAATATCCTACTGAAAAACCACTATTATAGTGTTACCAGGGACAGTATCCGCTTATACAACCTTAAACACAAGCGTTTGGGTGCCTTCAGCAACCGGTTCGTTAACGGAACAAAGTTCTTTGTTATTGACGATAAGCTCTTTTTAAAAAATAAAAAAGACTATTTTATCGTTTCGCCCACCAGACTGGTAAAGATCAATTTCAACATGCCCACCAGCGGAGACGAAACTATTTATGCCAATAATGCCATCGACCAGGCTTTTATGTATCAAAATGGAAAATTATATTACCTGACGGCCGGCAAAAACGGTATAACGCCCAAACTGATACTCTCCGATTTTAATACCGTAAAAAATAATGTCAGCACCCTTTACTACGATCCGAAGTTAGGCATAGTCTATATCGGAAGCCTGACAAAGGGTTTTATGATTGTCCGCCCGCAAAACTTTAAAAGCTATACCGACATTCAGGATCCGGTGGTATACTCCAGTTTTGCTTATGATTCGGTTAGTGTTGTGACCGGAAGAGGGCAAATTATCAGCTCCAACGGAACGATCAGGCATTTAAAAACAGTCCTGAAAACCGATAAATTTTTCTCCATACTGGATAATAACGGGGATTTGTGGACCATTAATTATGAAAACAGCTTTCACCGCTATAAAAAGAGCAGCAACTACAGTTTATCTGATGACTGGTCCTTAAAATTCACGCCCAGTTTGCTTTATAAAGATGACAAAGGACTGATGTGGATTGGCGCTTCCAATTATAAAAAATATGATGAAGGAAAATTATACTATATCGATCCGGATGATGCTGCTAAAAAATTAAACTGGGCAGCCGATTTTAATTTCTTGCCGAACAGTGCCCAAAAAATCGGGGCTCATAAATTTGTAATCGGTTCCCAGAACGGCTTGTATACAGTCGATTTAAAACAAAAAAGCATCGTTAAAAACCAGCTCATCGGCAATGCCTATATTCGCGGGATTCAAAGTTCCAAGGCAAATGAAATCTGGGTTAATACCTATAATAACGGTTTTTTCCTGATCCGGAACAATGTCACTACCCATTTTCCTTTTGACAGAAACAAATACATCCGTTCCGCTCATTGTATTGTTGAAGATGCAAAAGGATATATGTGGATTACAACTAATAAAGGTCTTTTTCAGGTAGCGAAAAGCAGCCTGATTGCGTATGCCGATAAGAAAAAAAGCACGATCTATTATCACTATTATGATAAGGCTTCCGGTTTTAAATCCAATGAGTTTAACGGCGGCTGTTCGCCCTGCGCTACAAAACTAGCCAATCATTATATCGCATTGCCGTCATTTGAAGGAATGGTCTTTTTCGACAGTCAGTCTGTGAGGCCGATATTGCCCACAAATCCTATCTATATCAATGAAGCCCGTATAGACAATAAACTGGTAACCTTTAAAGATACTATTGTTATAAACCGCAATTTCAGCCGTGTTACGTTCTTCCTGAACAGCCCGTTTTACGGAAATCCTGAAAATCTGAACATCGAAGTAAAACTGGATAATGCCGATAACCAGTACTGGACAAAAACCAATGATAATTATACCATTTCCTATACGTCATTATACCCGGGAGAATACAAATTAACCGCCCGGAAACTAAACGGATTTGATTCTGAATACCAATACAAGACCATCACGATCATCATACCGCCTGCTTACTGGCAGACCATCTGGTTTAAGATTTTGGTCCTGATCACATTCCTGCTGCTGCTGTATTTCGGTTTCCGGCAGCGAACAAAATACATCCGTCACCGAAATCTTTTATTAGAAAAGAAAATCATTTACCATACCACGGAATTAAAAAATACGATTAATGTTTTAACGAAGACCAAGGCAGATTTAAGCGAACAGATCCACTCCCATAAAAAACTGATTGGATCGATTACGCACGATATCAAAAGCCCGTTAAAATACATGGCTTTAACCGGTAAATACCTGTATGAAAACCTGGATCGTGACAATCCTGACTTCCAGGAGAATATCAAAACGATGTATACTTCTTCTTTTGAGCTTTTTCATTTTGTGAATAACCTGCTGGAATATTCCAAAACATACCTCAACAAGAATGATATCCATACGGAACGATTCAGCCTGCACCAGCTGATTAACGAGAAAATAAAGTTATTTGAGCCAATTGCCAAGTCCCGGAAAACGGTACTGGAAAATAATGTATCGGAATTGCTGCATTTAACGCTCAACAAGCAATTGTTTACAATTATCATTCATAATCTCCTGGATAATGCCGTTAAGAACACGGAAGCCGGCACGATCACTTTTAGTGGCTATAAAACCCTGGACACGATTGGCATAATTCTTACCGATACCGGAATTGGAATGAACCCGGAACTGGTAGCCTATTACCAGACTTTATCCCAACGAATAAAATCGGAGCATTATGAAAAGCAATTTACAAAAGGGATTGGTTTTACGATTATCATCGAGCTTTTAAACCTGCTGAACGGTGATATTAAAATTGAAAGTGAGGAGAATAAAGGAACGGTAATCACCCTCCTTTTCAAACGTTAGCAGCGCTAAACGCTTTCTTCATATAATTTGAAAAGATCGGCAAGGGAAACTACATTTTTGACATCCAGTTTTTCAAATATCCGTCCTTTATAGGTACTAACGGTCGACATCTGAATGTTCAGATGATTGGCAATTTCCAGATTGCCGTATCCGCTTACCAATAACCGGCTTATTTCCAATTCCCGATTGGACAGTTTTTCCAGCGGATTTCCCGATTTGTTTTTATTGAGTAAGTCGTTGATGAGTTTTTCTTTCAGATTCTCACTGATATAGTTACCCGTTTTTAATACTTTTCCAACCGCCTCTACAATTTCTTCTTCATTGCCAAGCTTGTTAAGATAGCCGTTTGCCCCGGCATTAATATAGCGTATGGCATAAACATCTTCTTCGAAAGCAGAAAACATCAGAATTTTGATTTCCGGACGGATGCTTTTTATTTTTTCAATCATCGAAACGTTATTCCCGCCGGGAAGATTGATATCCAGAATCAGCAAATCGAAAGGTTCGTTCCTTAGTTTCTCCAATATACCGCTTAAAGTATCGGTCTGGACAATTTTAATATTTGGCAGCGAATATTTAAGAATCAGGGAAACGCCCTGTCTAACAACACTATGATCATCAGCTAAAAGTAAATTATATTCAGAAGTCATCGCTCAATTGTTGTATTTAGTAGCAAACATTGGTTAACCTTACAAATATATTGTTTTTTTCATGTTACCATCCGTTTCCTGTACGAAAAGGAACAAAATCAAAAAAAACGTTCCTAATCAACTGTTCTTAAACCGATTAAAAAAAATAGTCTGTTTTTTTATGCAATTATAGTATTTTATCCAATGTATTGTCTTACTTTTGCAGCGAACGCACAGTAAATGTGGTTACACGTTCACCATAAAAGTCGACTGCTCCAGGTCGGCTTTTATACTTTTAAGCCCTTTCTGTCAGCGCTTTTTGCTTCCTTTAGCTGTATCTCTTTCATTTTTTTATAAAAATCTCAATTATTTTCAAAAGTAACGGAGAAAGAATCCTTTTGTTTAAATTTTTTTCAATAAAAGAGAATCTCCGGTAAAAAGTTTTCATAAAAAAGAACTTCGGTTTCGATATATAGCCTACCTTTGTCTTAATTTTAATTTTATATAAAATGAACATTTTTGTTGGAAGTCTTCCATTTAACGTAGAGGAAGCAGATTTAAGAGGATATTTTGAAGAGTATGGTACTGTTGACTCGGTTAAACTTATTACAGATAAATTCACAGGTAGAAGTAAAGGATTCGGTTTTATCGAAATGCCAAATGATGACGAAGCTCAAAAAGCTATCGATGAATTGAACGGAGGACAAATCGACGGTCGTACAATTGTAGTGAATAAATCAGAACCAAGACCACAAACACAAAGAAGCAATGGCTTTGGCGGTAACAACCGTGGTGGTAATGGTGGTTATAACTCAAACAGAGGTAACAATAACGGAGGCGGCAGAGGTCGTTACTAATTATTGGAATAGCCCAAAAAAATATAAACCATCTGTAGTAGATGGTTTTATTTTTTTACAGGCCTTTTTAAATACAGTAATTATCGTCATCCTGCGGTTCGCAAGCCGACAGTAATAATTCGTATTCTTCATTTTTCATGTTGTGGACATACTGATTGAGTTCCCGGGTATACAAATTCAGCAAGGCAGCCGATTTTTTCATGCCGTTAATCAATATCCGTAATTCTTCCTGATTGAGCTGGGTATCGTTTAAAAGATCCGAAACACCTAATATCTGCGTGACCGGCTGGCGGACTTCGTGTGAAATCTTAAACAGTATCTTTTCAAGTCGGCGAATTCTTTTTTCCCGCTGCTCTTCCTGTTTTCTTTTTTCGTCTATCGGCACCCGGATTGAAAAATATTGGATGATGGCGTTGTTTTCATCAAAGACCGGGAAGATAATCGAATAGACCCAGTAAAAGCTTCCGTCTTTGGCTTTATTGCGCACCTCTCCATCCCAAACGTTGCCGTTGCCTATGGTTTCCCACATCCCTTTAAAAAATTCCCTGGAATGATACCGGGAATTCAATATACGGTGGTTTTGCCCGATCAGGTCTTCTTCCCTGTATTTCGAAATCTCACAGAACTTCTGATTGGCATAAAGAATCGTTCCTTTTTTGTCGGTAATGGATGAGATTATATTAAAGTTGATATCATCTGAATTTTTATCTAATAAGATCCGGAGATCTTTTATATTCTTTTGCATTATGAATGTAATTTACTCAATAATGAAGACCAAAGTCTTCAACCCCTAAAACAGTAACAAAATTACAAAATGCTTTACCTGTCAAAACTTAAAAAAAACATAATTTTAACTATAATTAACGAGAATTTTACAGTTAACACACATCGTTATATTCCTGTTTTTTTAAGACAAAACAGGAACAAATTCTAATATATCCCTTAAAATAATGGCGGAATCCGGCTTATTTTTCTTTTCTATGACTCCGTCATCTGAAAATTACAGGTGTTCATTTTAATCACAGAAATTAACAATAAGAAAAATCTTAAAATTTTATAGTTCTATTTATGATGATGGCAGTAACCACTCTCATCTTTGGTTATACATTTACATCTCTTACCCAGCTGGGTTTTTCCTTTACATCTTCTTGGCAATCCTTTACAGTCTTCTAACGCAGCGAGAATTTTAATCTGGTATGTTTTACCGTTAGTTACAAATTTTGTATATCCGTTAATGTCAAAATGAATTTTCTTAAATCCTTTAATTACGGTATTATCGTCATTATAAATGGCTAATAAAAAATCGTTCGAAAGGCGTACTACTAAATTTTTTGTATAAGCACTTTTCATATCATTTACAACAACTTTAGCACAGTAATCGCCATTTCTTTTATTAATTTCAGGAATGAAATTTACTATTTCTGAAGGTGTTGTTTTAATTTTTTCAACAGTGTTTATTCTTATCCCATTTTCTTTTTGCCCATAGGATGTTAATAAGCATAGCAATAATATTTTTAATAGTATTTTTTTTCTCATAAGCGTAACTTTTTAGTGGACTTCTACTATCTGCGAATAACAAATAATGCAATCTGTATAGCATAAATAAAAAAGAACAATTGAATTGTTCTTTTTTATTTATGCCGCCAGCAATAACCGCTCTCATCCAATGTTCTGGCTTTACAGCGTTTTCCTTTTTGTGTTTTACCGTAACATCGCTGCGAAATATTCCCTTTAAAACAATTTTCCATTTTATCCAGGATCCGGATCTGATATTCCTTTCCATTGGTTTCAAAAATCGAGTAACCGTCTTCATCAAAAAAAACCTTCTCAAAGCCTTCTACGACCGTTTTGTCTTCATTGTGAATTATTTTTAAATAGCCATCTGCTATCGTAACCACCAGGTTCAGGTTGTTTGCGCTATTGTTTTCCTTTACAGCAACATCGGCGCAGTAATCGCCATCCCAGTCTTTGGCACACGTTCTGGTATCCCTCACTCTGGATATAGTAGTCATAATACCCAATCCTTCCGTTTCTTCCGTTACCTCATCATTCGCATCGCCTTTACAGCCAGCCAGTAAAAGAAATAAAAAAGTGATACAAAAAAGTATTTTTTCTTTCATAAACATCCGATTTATATTAATAATCTTTTTGTTTACACCAACACATTATCAAACAGTTAGCTGCCCTGTTTTTTTATAAGAACTACAATAGCATAAATGTAAAGCATACCGGAATATGATCCGAAATTTTCCGGGCTAACGGCATCGTTTCAAAGTTTTTATAGAACAAATGTGTATTTTTAGTCAGCAGTTTTACTTTTTGTGAGTTGTAAAAAATATTATCAAACTCAGATGCCAGGCATTCCTGTTTTTTGCATTTTAACTTTAAAGAGGTCTTCTGATTCTTAAAAACCGAACGATATCCCATTGTTTTCAGCGGATTAAAAACGGTATGCGATTGCGGACAATTAAAATCCCCCACGAAAATCAGGTTGTTTTCAGGATACTGAGAAGGCAGTTTTTTAAAGTGCTTAATCTCCGTTTCCGGCTGTTTCTTCCGGGTTATCGCATGAAAGTTAACCACCGTAAATTCTTTCCCTTTATAGTCAAAACTTCCAAAATAGGGCTCTCTGTCAATCGCTAAATGGTATTTCTTTTCCAGCCAGATTTCCTTTTTCCGGACAGTGGCTGTTTTCCATATAAAAGCATAACGTTCTTTTTTATGAGAACTGCCCGAAGTAGGATCGCTAATCGCATAGTCCCACTGGGCACCTTTCCGGTTAAGTTCATCAGCCAAACGGGCTACAGCCTGCGCGCCGCCATATCCGGCAACAACTTCCTGAATTGCAACAACATCATACTGTTTCACTGTATTCGCAATAAAAGCAATGGTTTCATCACTTTTACTTTTCCCGAAATTGGAAAGGTTCCAGCTGCACAGTTTTACCTGTGACCAGGAAAGACAACTCCATAAAATAAAAAACAGGGCTATGATTTTCTTAGGCATATAAGCTCTATAAAGGGGTTAGAATCTACTAAAATAACTATTTGATCGTAATGTTTGGCGGTAAACTTATTTTCCTTTGTTTATAAAGTCTTTAATTACTTTTTCCATATTGGACGGTAATTCGGCTCCTCTGATCTCAAAGCGTTTCACTTTCATTTCCTGTAACCACTTTCCCCAGTAAGCTTTAATTACATCTTCTTCATAAGGATTTTTAGAATCCGGATTAATTCCCAGTACCAGCACTTCCAGGTTCGACAGATCCTCATTGGCTTTGATAAATCCAAAATCGTTATTGTTCATCTTTTCTTTCCATTGCGAAACGTTTAAACCGTTCTGCTTGATCGTTTTGGAAAGAAGGAAATTGGTTCTGTTTCCTTCTTTTATTTCCGAATTTTTATAAAAAATATAACCGTCCGTCAAAATAACCAAAATGTTCCGGTAATCTTCATCGATGCAATAATCGGTTACCTTATTCTTAAAAAAACGCCAGATATCGGAGCCCGGATAATCTTTTTCTTTTATAGCCAGTTCGTATATCTGTAACGGATTGGTTTCATAAGTAGTTTTTACGTTATCGAGCAGTTCTTTTGAAATATTGTCCTTATCAATCTTTGTTTTCAGCTTATCGGATATCGCATTGATTTCGGTATTACTCGGTTCGGGATCAAAAAACAGTTGCATTTTATCATTCGCCTGACGCACTCTTTTACCTCTAACATGTTCGGTGAAAGCCTCCGAAACCGATTTGATATAACCAATATCCCTTACATAGTATTCCATTGTTTTATCCGGATGCTTAACCGGGTCAATCCGGTCTGATAAATCCAGGAGAATGCTCACATTATAGTTTTCCGAAGCATTTTTAACGCCATTGCTTGGCTTATCCGTTACTTTATCTTCTTTACAGGAAACAAGGCATAAGGCAAATACTGCCAATGCAGTGAATTGTATCTTTCTTTTCATAATCTTAAATTTTAGCATAAACCAAATGTTGAAAATCCGGATCACTTAATCTTAAATCGCTTAAATGCCTGTCTGAAACCGATTCACAATCTTCCAACAATTCAGTTTTCTCTTTATGCGGCAGTGCAATTTCGGTATTGATAGCCTGATACCATCCTTCTTTATACTGGTGGTGGTAATGAAGGTATTCCTTAACCGGGAAAACAAATCCGTCAATTTTAGACTGCAATTCCGAGATCTTACCATTGATCGCCGTTACCTGTTGTTTAAAGTCGTTCAGTTTTTTGGTATTGGCCGCTTTTAAACCATCCATATTGAACAGTTCTTCTCTTTTCCCTCTGATAAAGGCTTTTATTTTATCCATGTTTTCATATTCTTTCATCATAAAGTCAAAAACCAGCCCCCAGATAATATACACCACAAATCCGGCAAAAATAATCATCCAGAATTCCGCTTCACCCAAGGCAATTTTCAGGTTATACAAAGCCGAATCGGAGGTCTTGTTGAATTCATATATTTTCTTTTCGATCTGGTAAGCCAATAGAGCATCAAACAAAAAGGTGATCAGGAAAAGGGCTGCAATTTTAAACAGGTTTTTGATTCCCTTGCCCTTTTGCACCATGTGAATCACATAGCCCAATCCCATAAACACAAACGGGATTGTAATAACCAGCACTCCTTCGAGCCAGCTGGCTTTAAAGGCATTGTTTAAAGCATCGGCATCAAAAATCGCAGCTGTCAGGCTGTCATTCGAAAACTCTTTAAAAAAAGCCGAATAGGAAGCCGAAATATAGAATACCAGAAGATACAGCGTAATGGGCAATAAGAGCGCCAAACCGATATAGAATTGTGCTTTCAGGCTTTTCCCGTCTTCAATACCATATTTTTCAGGATTCTGTTTGACCTCAACAATTTCTTTTCGCACTGCTTCCATATCTGCGTCTATCTCCTGCTCCTTTTTTTCATAAATGCCAATAGCCGTTTCGCATTTTTTAAGCTCAGTTCTGCTTTTTTCCTGTTCTTCCCTATAGGGCTGTTTCAGTCGCTCCTGCTCCAGTTTCTGCCTTCTGCACTGGTCTTCAAAACTGTTAAACAAATTTTGCAGGCAGGCTTTTAATACTATCGGCTTACCGGTAGCCTTTATAGAAGCGGCAAAACCACTCTGGTAATAGGTAATCCGGATCTGTTCTTTGTCTTCTTCCCGGTCTTCCGGCTTACCGTTTTGGGAGTCTTCAACTTTTTTTAAGCTAAACAATTGCTGTAGTGGTTTCATCGTTTATGCGTTTAATTGATTAATAATTTCTTCCTTTTTAATTCCTTTCTGGACGCAATCAATCAGATAATTCACCAGCTCTTCTATGTTTTCCTCAAGAAATTGAAACTTTTTACAATACTTTTTTAAGGTATTCTTTTCATCATCGGTAATTTTTCCGTCTGCCCACATAATCCGGGTAAGGTCATAGAGGTACTCGATTCGCGTTTCCAGATCTTCCGGAAGCGCTGTTTCAGTACTGACCGGATTCATAAAAAGTTTATCCAGTTCATCCTTCGGGATGCCTCTTTCGTCTGCAAAATGATAAAGCATCTGTAGCTCTAAAACATCAAAGCTGTCATCGGATAACGCCATCTGATACAGTCGGAGAAAATGACTTTTTAATTCAATTGACATGGCAATAGTTGTATTCATCTATATACATTTATTAAGGTTGTTTATTTGAGGTTGTCGCTATGCAGATAGCCTATAGTGCCTGTTTTTTCTGCTTTGACTTTGATCCAGGCTTCCGTTGTTTCGATATATAAAACCCGGCTGCCTTTCATTACTTTTTCCAGTATTTTATAATTGGTTCCGGGACCTTGCCGGAGATTGACAAAGGCAACGGTTATAAATATGGGCTGATTGGTATAGTACAACGTTTTTTTAGTTGTTTTAACAGCTTTATCGATTATAACTACCGGTTTTCGGTCTGCTTTTTTCCGATACGTTCGCGCTTCCCTATCACTGCTTTCATTGCTGCAGGCACCACAGGTTCCGCCAGCTTTACAATGCTTACAACGGCTACAATTCGTACAGGCCGAACAATAACTGGATCCGGAGCATCTTCCTCCGTCACTCTCGCAACAGGAAGCAATCAGGTTGCTTTTTACCTGCGCAGTAACAGGTGCTCCCATAAAACCTGCCAGTAAAAGCAGTAACAGGGTTTTGGTTTTATTCTGTTTCATAAAGCGCTGCAGTTGTCAGGAGTTCTTTTTCAAACAAATAGATATCGTCAACCGACTGGATGTGCTGCTTTACTTCATTTTTTTGCTCATGAAATAATCCGATATATTTTTTACCGCCATTTAAATGCAAACGGCACAATGGCTTACGATTGTTATCGTCCAGTAATATTCCGAAATACGATTGGGTATCCCGGCAAACGATCCTGTCTGTAGGCAATTTTCTTCTCAAAATAGCCACTACAATTCTATAGCCTTCCATTTCTTCTTCTGTCGTGTTGATCTTTGTCTCTTCAACGGCTTCAACCTGGTCTGTTTTTTGTTTTTGTGCTTCCTTATTTAAAGCAGAGTTCAGCCGGTCGTTGATCTTATCACTAATCAACTGGTTATAGGCGCGATGTACCAGTCCTTTGAATTCTTCCATTACCTTTTCGGTTAATCGTCCTGCGTAGACCCTGTTAGCAAAAAGCCTTACAAATTCATTCGACGGGGTTTGCAGTTCTTCGCTGATCTGTTTCTGGATCTCCCGGGTATATTTTAAAGCACTGGCATTGTCTACAATTTTATCGACATCAAAATGGGATTTGTGGAATTTATTGATTTCGTGAACCGTATTCTCTTTCAGATTGGTAATATCAAACTCTAAAAATGGTTTTTCATCCATTTTGTTTTTTTCTTCCAGATCCGTATAAAACTGATACTGGATTCCGTTTGTCAATAGCGCAAATCTTGTTTTGGAAACATGGAAATAGCGAAACAGTTGTGAATTGTGTACCGTAAGGTCTTCTTTCCAGTTTTTGCATTCTACAATAAGAATCGGCTCTTCATTTTGAAAAATAGCATAATCTACTTTTTCGCCTTTTTTCAGTCCGATATCTGCTGTAAATTCCGGTACTACTTCTGTCGGATTAAAAGTGTCATAACCTAACAGGTTTATAAACGGCAATACAAAAGCGTGCTTTGTTGATTCTTCCGTTTCTATTTTATCTTTTAACTGATTGATTTTATCCGCTAAGGATTTGAGTTGGGTAATTAGTTCCATTATTGCTTTATATTTTGTTTAACACTTCAAAACTATACCTACTGCGGATGAATCCATTACGGGTTTCCGTAAAAGCAATTTTTAAATAGCCGGAAATAAAAAACGCCCCCGGAATGGAGGCGTTTTTTTGTACTTCATTTTTTCTAAATTAATCCCAGATCTTTTGAAATCGCTACAAGATGCGGGTTGTTTTTAGCCTTGAGCGATGTTTTTAATCGATTGATACGTTTTTCGATACTGCTCCGGCTATAATTCAGGTCATCGGCAATTTCATTCTGATCGGCACCTTTTGACAGCGCCGCAATGATCTTAATATCCAGCTCGTCAATTTCATCCAGTTCCGTTTCCGCTTTACTGTATTTCAACTCCGGCGATACAAACTTCTCATCACTGCCGGAAATCACTTTTATAGCCTGCCTGAATTCCCGCATGCTTTCCCGGCTCTTACTGATATAGGCATTACAATCCAGTTCTTCTAACAAATACTTAATGACATACGGTTTTGTTTCTACAGAATAAACAATGACTTTTATATCCGGTTGTTCTTTGCGAACAGCAGCGATGAGTTCTTCACCCGAATTTAATTTGTTCTCGCGAAACGTGTTCTCTACAAAAGACAAATCGCTGATTAACAAATCAAACGGCTCTTTATCAAAAAGGGCTCTTTTAACTTTTAACAAGGCATCGTCACAATACTGTACATGCTGAATATTCTCTTTTGGTGCGAACTCTTCCAACAGTTGTTTTACTCCTAAATTCACAGTATCAAAATCTTCGGCAATTAAAATCTTTCTAAACATATTCATGTAATTTACTTTGGAAATGAAAAACTTACTTTAAATCCTTTCTCAGGAACAGATTCAAAAGTATAGGTTCCGTTAATGCTTTCAATACGGGTTTCCACATTTTGCAATCCGTTTTTTAAAGTCAGGTCATTTTTAGCAATACCAATACCATTATCGGAATAATCGATCTGGATTTTGTCGTCATTCATCTGGAACCGTATCACCACTATCGTACTCTTACTGTGTTTTTTCATATTCACCAGCAGTTCCTGTAAAACACGATATACCACAATTTTCTTTCCGGGTTCTGTCGCATTCCAGTCAATCGTATCGATTCCGTTGGACATCACATTCACCGCATCGCTTTTATATCCTTTAATCACGTCCCTCAGCTGGTCCGGATAATTTACTCCCGTATCGACCGAACTGTTCTCACGGGATATATTCCGGCTACCTTTATAGATCTTATCCAGGTAATTGAGCAGTACTTCCTTATTGTCTTTATCTGATAAGTCTTTTAATTCGGCAAAAGTCATCGTATTGAATACATCGTTTGCCAGCTCATCATGTACTTTTTTAGACAACCGGGTTTCCGTTTTGTATTTTTCCAGTTGTTTTTCATTCTGCAAACGGGCTTCGTTTCGTACCGCTGTAAGCTGTTTTTCTTTTTTGTGGCGCCAGTACATTATAAAAACAATCAGCACCACCACAAAAATAACAAATGCCATAACCAGCCTTTGGTTTTCCGATTTGGCCAATTGCAGGCTTTTTTCCGCCTCACTGGCTTTTGCTTCCTTATAATCGTATTTGTTTTTGGCAAATGTGTTTTTATTGGATTGCCGCACTTTAGTGATACTATCATTCAGAGTACTGTACCTGAAAAAATACTGCCGGGATTCCATACCGGAACACAAACCGGTCAATAGCTTCAGTGCTTCTAACCGATCGTCAATTCTGTTAATATCGGTTGCTCCCTGATAGGCTTCCAGGGCATATTTTTTTGAAAGTCCCGGATCCGTGTCTTTATAGTAATCAGACAGGTGAATACTGCTGATAATTAAATCGTCTTTAATCTGATTCGATTTTCGCAAATCATAGCCTTTTTTAAAATACTCCAGGCTTTTATTGTCTTTCATTCTAAAATAAGCCAGTCCCAGATTATCCAGTATTTTAGCCTGAGTGCTGCTATTTGAGGTCTGTTTTTCGGTCTTTTTTAAAACGGCAATAGCAGCCTCATAATCGCCTTTGGAAATTAAGGTCAGTCCGATATTGTTGGCTATAATCGCCTTATTCTCTTTGTCTTCCGATAATTTATACGCCAGATTGTAATACTTTAAAGAGCTGTCAAAATCGTAGGTGTTTCTATAGGAAATACCGAAATTATTATAAATTATCTCATAATAATACGTCATATCGGAGTTTTTTAAAAAATCCAGTGCATCCGTATTAATCGATTCCATTTCAAAATAGGCATTGGACTTTTCCAATACATCTGAAATCAAAAGCTGGGTATAAACAACCTCAAGGCTATCTTTTTTATTTTCAAAAATAATTTTTGCCTCATCCAGACAAATCAAAGCATCCTTGTCATTATTCGCATGATAATGATCATATAATCCTAAATTTCTGATCGCATTGCCCAGATGAAAAGTATCTTTCTTTGTTCTGGAAAGCTTTATATACTTTTCAATATATGCTTTTGCACTATCGGGATAATAGCTGTTTAGTAAAGCAGCTTTAGTCTTCATTGTCTTTAGTCTCAGCGAATCAATATTGTTCTGATCGGCTAATCGTTCGGCAAGATTAATTTCTTTTAATCGGAATTCTTTTGTTGTATCAGTTTCAATTTCGCTATTCTGAATATGCATATTAATACTGTCCACAACCGGCGGATACCTTTGTGAATTATTCTTTTTTTCTTTTGAACAGGAAAACAGAACTATTACAATTGGTACCAATAAAAACGGGAAACAAAACTTTTTAAGTATCATTTCCCGAAATTACTAAATTTTATAATTAAATTATATTCTCATTTATTATGGTTTTTTTGGCGGCTTGATTGGTAATGTACCATCTCCTCCTGTATCGCCACCTCCAACATTAGGCGGAATCGTATCGCCGTCTTTTGCATAAACCCCTTCATAAGGATTCTGAAATACTGTTTCATTTTGTTTTTGAGTTGGTTCAAACATTGCCTCATTGTCTGTTGTGCATGATGCTAACAACACTCCTGTTACTGCGAATGCAGCTATAAAAAATACTTTTTTCATGATTTTAATAATTAAAATTTGGACATGGGCGTTGCTGTCCGGAGTACTATCCGGATCCTTTTTTTCAGGGCAACGCCGTTTGATTTTTCTTGTGGGAAGTGTAGTGAAGCAGTAAAAACGTAGTATAGATTATACTTCCCGGATAATTACATTACGTTTTTCCGCATCACTATGTTAGAAGTAGTTTTGTACATTTGTCTCTAATGCATGTCAAGACGTGAACTAATTCTATGGCAAAGAAATGTCCAATATTTCAGGTACTTACAACGGAATTCCGGTAATTCCGGCAATTCCTGAAGATTCCGTTTTATTCCAGTAAATTCTGATTATTGCTTATGAGAAAAAATATAATTGAAGCCTATAAAGCTGCCGTCAGGGCAAAATATAAAGAGGAAAAATTTGGGGAAATACCAAATCCATCTGCTGCAAAATTGAGAGATTTGTGCATCAGGATTTTTACGGAAACTAAAAACCCGGAAGATTTATCAGCTTTCAGGATTTTCTTTGGATTTGAGTTTAAGGAGGACGAAGTTCAAAAAATAAAAAAAGATACCGATCGCTTTAAGCCGATAGGAACTTTTTTAAAAGGTGAAACGGAACTTCGGGATGAAGCTATTGACATGGCCGCAATTTTAGTGGATTTTAAGCCAAGACCGCTTCAGAAATTTACAAAAGAATTTCAAAAAGCAGCAAATCCAACTCCTGCCGGAGCGGAAACAGATCCGGGTGAATCTGAAACTATGGCTAATGAAAAGGAGAATCCTGATATTATCCAAGGCTTTGTCAATATAGATGATGAAAAAAAAGACGGGATACCACCGGTTCCGCCAAAAGGTTCTCTGACCATTAATGAACGGAGTGCAAAATTCTTATGGGCTATTGGTGGTGCAACAGTGCTGATATTGTTGATCTGGGTCATGACGGAACACTTTTTTACACCCAAAAACTGTATGATATGGGCCAGTGACCATTATGAAGCTATTGACTGCAATACCACAGCAAAATCGGGAAAAATTATCGCTTTAGATGAAAAACTGCTACTGGAATTCAAACAGCTGCCCATCAGCTCTTCCCTTGTATTTTTTGACGAAAGCGGCCAGCCTATAGTCTGGTATTCCAAATCGCCGGAAAGAAATATAGAATTGTTCAATAGTCCGGGGAAACATCCGGTAACCGGGGAAACATTAAAAAAGATAACGCCCAATATCATTAGTACCTATATCGATTTAAATCCGAACTGAGTCGTCCTAAAATAGGTTGACAGATTTTAGAATAAAAATATATTAACCAGTCAGGTTTACCTGGCTGGTTTTTTCATGTATAAAATTAGGTGTTTTCATCATTAAACTCAAATGAGGTCTTTTAGCATTATACGTTTCTATCGCTGTTTTTATAAGCTTTCCTAATGTCTGACCATCTTTGCATTTATAAATCAAAAATTCGTTTTTTAAAATTCCGTTTATTCTTTCAGCTAAAGCATTTTGATAGCAATCATATCCGTCAGTCATAGAGGGCGTAATACCGTTTTTAACTAATACTTCCTGATAAATTTTAGAACAATATTGTAATCCTCTATCGGAGTGATGTATCAATGGTAATGTTGATTTCCTATTCTGTATAGCCATTTTTAATGCCTGTACCACATTTTCAGAACTCATATCATCACTCAGTTTATACCCCATTATTTTTCTGCTATAAG
>NZ_MKTM01000003.1:0-24995 GCF_001898245.1 Flavobacterium sp. 40-81 | reverse complement strand
CAACATGAACCTGTCCGACAGAAGAGCAAAATCAACCGTTCAGTACATTATCTCTAAAGGAATCGCGAAAGACAAAATATCCGGTAAAGGATATGGCGAAAGCGAGCCGAAAGTGAACTGTGGCGAGAATTGCACCGAAGAGGAATATGCGAAAAACAGAAGATCCGAATTCTTAATTGTTAAGAAATAAGATTCCTTCTTCATCAAATAAGAAAAGGGCGGTCATCTGACCGCCCTTTTTGTTTGCGTTAACCGCAAAAAAAAGCCCCGATAAATCGGGGCTTTTTTTATATTATGATACTGCTTTTAATCGCTGTAAAAGGTTTTTATCTAAAGAATGCTCTGCATAGGCTTTATCGATATGCAAGGTTTTCTCGTCTGAGCTTGGCAAATCATACATCGCATCTGTCAGTATGGCTTCACAAAGAGAACGCAGTCCTCTTGCTCCCAATTTGTATTCTAAAGCTTTATCTACAATAAAATCCAAAGCTTCATCAGCAACAGAGAATTCCACATCATCCATAGCAAACAGCTTTTTATATTGCTTCACTAAGGCGTTTTTAGGCTCTGTTAAGATCGCTCTTAAGGTTTCTCTATCCAACGGATCCATGTGTGTTAAAACCGGTAAACGTCCGATAATTTCCGGAATCAGTCCGAAGTCTTTAATATCCTTTGGTATGATATACTGCAACAGATTTTCTTTGTCAATCTGATCGGCACTTTTTGAAGAGCTATACCCTACTGCCTGGCGGTTTAATCGTTTTGAAATTACTCTTTCAATACCGTCAAATGCCCCTCCGGCAATAAAAAGGATATTTTGGGTGTTTACCTCAACAAATTTCTGATCCGGGTGCTTTCTTCCACCTTTAGGCGGAACATTTACCACAGTTCCTTCCAGCAGCTTCAATAAGGCCTGTTGTACGCCTTCTCCCGAAACATCTCTGGTAATGGAAGGATTATCACTTTTTCGTGCAATCTTATCAATCTCGTCAATAAAAACAATTCCTCTTTCTGCTTTTGCCACATCATAATCGGCTGCCTGCAGTAAACGGGTCAGGATGCTTTCAACATCTTCCCCAACATAACCTGCTTCGGTTAAAACAGTAGCATCCACAATAGCCAACGGAACGTTTAACATTTTGGCAATGGTTTTTGCCACTAATGTTTTCCCGGTTCCGGTTTGACCTACCATAATGATGTTACTCTTTTCGATTTCAACCTCATCATCCGCCTGCTTTTGCAACAAACGCTTGTAGTGATTATAAACCGCTACAGACAAGACTTTTTTAGTCTGGTCCTGACCAATAACATACTGGTCCAAAAAGGCGCGGATTTCCTTTGGCTTACTCAAAACCAAATCGGCCAGTAATCCGGAATTCTCGCTTTGTTTTAATTCTTCTAAAACAATTCCATGCGCCTGCTCAATACATCTGTCACAGATATGAGCATTGATGCCGGCGATTAATAAATTTGTTTCTGGCTTTTTTCTTCCACAAAAAGAACACTCTAATACTTCTTTAGCCATTTTTATATACTTAAATAGAAAGATGCCTTTCTGCAAGGCACCTTTAACTAAAATTATCCTCTCATTAATACTTCATCAATCATACCGTAGTCTTTTGCTTCCTGAGCAATCATCCAATAGTCACGGTCACTGTCATGATGTACTTTATCCATCGGTTGTTTGGCATGCTTAGAGATAATCTCATACAATTCCGTTTTTAATTTCAAAATCTCTCTGGTTGTGATTTCGATATCAGAAGCCTGTCCCTGAGCACCTCCTAACGGCTGGTGGATCATCACTCTTGAGTGTGGTAAAGCAGAACGCTTTCCGTCTGCTCCTGCACATAATAAAACAGCTCCCATAGAAGCAGCAATACCCGTACAGATCGTGGCTACATCCGGTTTGATAAACTGCATGGTATCGTAAATCCCTAATCCGGCATAAACGCCTCCTCCCGGAGAGTTAATATAGATACTGATATCTTTGGAAGCATCAACGCTTTCCAGGAATAACAGCTGTGCCTGAATGATGTTTGCAACATAATCGTCAATTCCGGTACCCAGAAAAATAATTCTGTCCATCATTAAACGGGAAAACACATCCATAGAAGCAACATTCAATTGACGTTCTTCTATGATATAAGGGGTCATACTACTTACAATTTTATCATAGTACATACTGTTTATACCGTGATGTTTAGTAGCATATTTTTCAAATTCTTTTCCGTAATTCATAGTAATTATTTTTGTTTATAATTAAAAAAGAACGTCAGACTAAAAAAGTCTGACGTTCAAATATACTTATTTTTTACGAAAGATTATTCTCCGTACATTTCTTTAATAAAGTCTTGGTAAGAAACTTCTTTAACTTTCGCTGTAACCTTTTCTTTGAAAAGATTTAACAGCTTTTCGCTCATTACCTGCTCAGAAAGACGTTTCACTTCTTCCTGGTTAGACAATACTCTGGCAACGATATTTTCAACATCAGCATCAGAAGGATCCATTTGTCCGAATTGTGCCATTTGCTTCTTGATCAGATCCGAAGTGAATGCTTTTAAATCTTCAAAAGTGATTTGTAAGTTGTTTTGAACTAAAACTTTACTTTCGATCAACTGGTAACGTAATCCGTTTTCCGATTTAGTGTATTCTTCTTCTGCCTGCTCCGGTGATAACGGGTTCTCTCCTACTGTTTGAATCCATTTTTTAAGGAAATCAGCCGGTAAGTCAAATTTTGTATTCGCAATTAAGAATTCTGTTACATCATTAAGGAATTTCTGATCTGCCTGAGTTGCAAATTGTTTTTCAGCATCCTCTTTGATTTTCTCTTTTAATTGCTCAACAGAAGTTACTTTTCCTTCTCCGAATAATTTATCGAATAATTCCTGTGTTAATTCTGCTTTCTCAGTAGTGTTTACTTCTTCGATTGTGAAGTTAACTTCAATATCCAAACCGTGAACGTCATCGTGAGACACTTTCAGATAATCCATTAATTTGTGATCGTCATCAAATAAACCTTTAGTGCTTAATGCAATTACATCACCTGCTTTTTTACCGATAAATTTCTTAATCGTTTTTTTGTCTTTGAAAATATCAAGGGTAATATTCACAGAATTGTTAATTCCTTTTTCTTCATTTGAAAAAGTTCCTCTTAAATCATCTCCTTCTTCAACTTTCTCTTTAGAAACTAATTTACCGTATTGTTTTTGGATACGCTCCACTTGCTCATCAAGCATTGGCTCATCCACAACGATATTGAATTTTGTGATTTTGTTTTTGGCACCCAAGTCAACTGTAAAGTCTGGCGCAAGACCTAATTCGAATTCGAATTTGTAGTCTTCAGTATCCCAGTCAAAATCTTCTGTAACTTTAGGTAACGGGTTTCCAAGAATATCTAACTTCTCTTCAACCAAATAATTATTTAATGAATTTTGCAACAATTTATTTACTTCATCAAGAAGAACCGCTTTTCCATATTGTTTTTGAATCAAACTCATTGGTACAGCTCCTTTTCTAAATCCAGGAATACTAGCATTTTTGCGATAATCTGCTAAAACTTTTTCAACCTGACCAGCATAATCTTCTTTAGTAACTTCAACCGTTACAATCGCATTTAATGCATCAACATTGTTTCTTGTAATATTCATTATTCTATTTTTTTACATACTAAAATTGGGTTGCAAAATTATATATTTTTTACAACCCAACCAAGTTTTTAACTTATTGTATCTCAATAAGCTAAAATTTTATCCTATAATTTTACTTTATCTGTTTTAGTCTTTGACAAAAATATTCAATATCCACTGGCAAACCGACAGTACAATACTAAAAAGCAGGGCACTGATAAATGATTTCACTTCGAAGCCATCGATAAGATAATCACAGATCAGAATAATTACCGCGTTTATAACCAGCAAAAACAATCCCAATGTGATTACCGTGACCGGCAGGGTAAAAAACACCAGTATCGGCTTAAAAAATGTATTTAACAATCCCAATACCACCGCCACTATAAGTGCTGTTTTAATGCTGTCTACAGTTATACCCGGTAAAAAGTTTGCAATCACCACCACCAATATGGTAGTAATCAAAAGTCTAATCAGTAAATTCATACTATCGCGTTTTATTTAATGTTATAAAAATACAAAAAAAGCGCTGAAAATTCAGCGCTTTTAGATACTATAGTAAATCACTTTTTAATTTGATGTCAGAATAGTAGCACCAGGATATGTTCCTGCACTTACTAAAGGTAACTTCGCATTATAATGTGAATTAATCACTTTCAGTACTTCGTTTGCAATAACGGCATATCCTCTTGCATTAGGGTGTACCCCGTCTAAAGAGAACAATACTGTATTTACGGTAGCGGTACTAAAATAGTTTGCCGTATAAATTTGTCCGTCTTCCACACGTAATCCGCTAACCAATTGGTTCATGATTGCGTTCATATCGGCAACTGCCAGGTTTTTAGATTGTGCAGCAGCAACAATAATAGCGTTGAAGTCGGATGTAGCAGCAGCAATAGCCGCTTTTTCAGACGGAATCAGTACGTGTTTATCTTCTAACGGATAGGTAATACCGTATTTATCCAGTGGTGCAGGAACACCGGCCGGAGCAGTTCCGATAGCCGTTCTTGTGGTTAACAATACTAAATCGTCTTTTGTAGTTTGTCTTGCCTGACCGAAAACCTGACCGTAGAAAGCCGCTGTAGCAGCTCCCAACGATGGCGTGAACGCAGCCGTTAGCTGTGCCGAAAGGTTTGGCAATGTTTCATCTTTTATTAATAACGGATTCGCTCCGGTAGCAGTTAACAGGTTAATTCTTGTACCCGCTCCAAAAGCCGTTAAGGCTTGTTTTAACGGACTGTACAATAATGTATTCAGCTGCTGAACTGCTCCTGCTCCGGTTGGATCCGGCGCACTGGCCAATGCAGCCGCAGTTATCGGGTTATAAGGCACTGTTGTAAAGAACGGAATAGCCGTAACCGATGGAATAGTCGCTACAACTCCTTTGGCTCCACCCGCCGTTAACTGCGCAATGATACCGTTATAGGAAGCGGAGAATACTGCTGATGGTGTAATATCGGCAGCACCGGTTCCTGAAGTTGTTCCAACACCTCCGTTAGTTGCATATCCCAACACGTCGTTATTACCAATCCAGTTGGTAAAGAATGTCGGGTTTTTAGTCATTGCATCACCAATAACTGTAGAAGCCGGTGTAATGGCATGACGTACAAAATAAGGATTTGCAGTACCCGCCGCTAAATTGGCGATATTACCATATCCAGGCAACATTAAGTGAAATGTTTTCGCCCCCGGAACTCCCATATTATTATATGCTTTTGCCTGTAAAGTAGACGGACTCACATTGATGGATGATGTTCCCGCAATATTCTGAGGACCACCCACAGCCGTATTGACAATTAATCTCGTAGGGAATGCGTTTGCAACAGCACTTGGAAACGGAGCACCATTAATCAATAGTCCGCCAAGATTGTTCACATCTTCTTCATAAGAAGGCTGTGTAAATTCGCCACCGCCCACAACAGCAAACTGATGTGCTAAAATGTTCGGGAAAGAATATTGCTGCCCGACTCTCGAAACGGTTCCGTCCATATATCCGGAAGTCAACGAGTTTCCAATAGCCACATAAGAACTGAAATTGGCATCACCAGCAGAATAACTCTGATTGCTTACTTCGTTCTCAAATTCAGGATCACAAGACATTAGCCCTAACGAAGCTAAAACTGCAAAGTATATATATTTATTTTTCATTTTTATCCTATTAAAAAGTTAGAAGCTGTATGTTATACCTAAACCTGGTGAAAATACAGAAGATTTATATGTTCCGCCGAAACTAACATTGTTATCAGCTCCTTCTGTATAATGATCGTAGCTGTTATTAACTTCATCAAAATGCAGGTAAAGGAACGAAACATCAACACCGAATTTTTTACCGATCTGGTACGTTAAACCTCCGGTATATCCCATAGAACTGTTTCTTGGTGTTTCCGGTGCAAAATAACCGTCCTGAACCGGGCTTTCATCATGGTACCAACCGGCTCTGAAAGTGAACTTTTCATTGGCTTTATATTGTGCTCCCACTCTATAAGTCGTCGCATCTTTATAATTTCTCGGATTAACAGAAGTCGGTGCTCCGTTTGCAAACTCAACAACCAAAGCTTTATAAGCGCTCCACATGGCTCTGTTGATATCAAAAGCCAATAAGAATTTATCAGTAACCTGGTAAGACAATCCAGCGGTTAACTCAGCCGGTAAAGGTAAATCGGCATTAAACTTTGTATTGTAAAGCGTTCCCTGCAGAAAAGTAGGAATCTCATTAAAGGTAGCATCACCATCTCTGGCTTCCATTACGATTTTAGAACGATAGTTCACCCCTAATCGCATTTTTTTAGTTGGATTAAACATAAAACCAACGTTATAACCCCATCCTGATATTCCTTTAGCATCTAAAGTAACATCCGGGCGGTTCCCGTTTGCATCTGTGATATTATCCCCTCTGAAAAGGTTTCTGTTAAATTCAACAGATCCGTTTACATAAATAGGTCCACCACCAACACTAAAATATTCATTTACTTTTAAGGAAATTGTAGGCTGCACATAAATTGATTTCAAATCAATTTTATTAACCAAATGAGCACCTTCCCAATCTTTATCCCAGGCTACTTCACTTCCGTAAGGAGAGTAAACCGCAACTCCGGCAGTAAGCCAGTCTGTTATTCTATAAGAAGCATAAACATTGAAAGGCGTTCCCGTATTTGTAGTTGAAGCTTTCCAGTTATAAGTCTCATTTTGAAATTTCGTTTTTGCAGTAAGAATATTAGCGCCAACGGACAAATTGAATCGATCTTTCAAAAATGACATTCCCGCAGGATTAAAGAACATTACCTCTGCACTATTCACAACGGCAACTCCTGTATGTCCCATTGCCAATTGTTTCTGACCTTGAAGACTCACACGATATCCACCTGCAAATGCACTCGATGAAGCCAAGGCTAACAATGTTAAAGATAGCAGTTTTCTCATAAGTTAAAAATGTGTTAGTTTTATTTGTTTATATTCAAATCTTGAATATATCAAATTTATAACAAAATATGGATTTTACAATTTTTTTAAGAAAAATATTATGCACTCATAATATTTCTTTGCTTAAATTGTGAACCTTATAAATTTAACCTTTTATAAATGAATTTACTGCTGTAAAAAATGCTGCCGGATTTTCGGCATGCAGCCAGTGTCCTGTATTTTCAATTGTTTCTACCTGTGCTTTCGGAAAGTGATGACGGATCCCTTCAAAATCTTCATCCTTAATATAACCGGATTTCCCGCCTCTTAAAAAAAGAACCGGCCGATCAAAATGATTACCCTGCGGCAGTGCCTCTCCGATCACTTCCTGGTTTTTTATAAAAACATCCAGATTGAAGCGGAACGCCAGCTGACCGGGTTCTTTCCAATATAGATTTTTAAGCAGAAACTGCCGGGTTCCGAGATCGTCAATATATTGCCCTAAAATTGTTTCCACTTCGCCCCTGCCTGGTTTCGTTGTAAAGTCAACAGCATTCAGTCCCGCTAAAATTTCCTGATGATGCGGTGCATACCGCCGGGGACCGATATCTGCCACGATAAGCTTGTCTACCATTTCCGGATGTGTGGTTGCAAAAAGCATAACCACTTTCCCGCCCATGGAATGTCCCAGCAAATCAATTTTGGTTAACTGGTGCTCGCGGCAATATTCATAAATATCATCTGCCATAACAGCATAACTAAACACATCCGAATGAAAACTCTTTCCATGATTTCGCATATCCAGCAAATGCACCTGATAGCCTTCCTGTGCAAACTGTGTTCCCAGGGATTTCCAGTTATCGGACATTCCCAGAAAACCGTGAACAATTAAAAGCGGTTTCCCTTCACCTTCTATTCTTGAATACAATGCCATTATTTCATTCTTTGTAAGTACATATTAACCACATTCTCCAATCCCAGATACAGGGATTCCGAAATTAAGGCATGTCCGATGGAAACCTCTAACAATCCGGGAATGTTTTCTTTAAAAAACTTGATATTGTCCAGGCTCAGATCGTGTCCGGCATTAACACCAAGCTGCAGTTCGTTTGCCAGCGTTGCCGCAGCCACATACGGTTCAATACCTTTTTTATTCCCCAAACCATATTCGTGGGCAAATGCTTCCGTGTACAACTCGATCCTGTCGGCTCCGGTTTCTTTCGCTCCTTCGATCATTCCCAATACCGGATCTACGAAAACAGACGTACGGATTCCGTTTTGCTTAAATTCCTGAATGATCTCCTGTAAAAAGCTTTTGTGTTTCAGCGTGTCCCAACCGGCATTGGACGTCAGGGCATCATCGGCATCCGGCACTAAAGTTACCTGCGTTGGTTTTGTTTCCAGCACCAGATCCATAAACTTCTTCACCGGATTCCCTTCAATATTATATTCTGTATATACAACCGGAACCAGATCCCTTGCATCCTGGTAACGGATATGTCTTTCATCTGGCCGGGGATGTATCGTGATTCCCTGTCCTCCGAATTTTTGAATATCTTTTGCTACTTGTATCAAATCCGGCACATTACCGCCGCGTGAATTACGTAAAGTCGCTATTTTATTGATATTTACAGAGAGTTTTGTCATAATCAAACTATTTTCTCACAAAAATACAAAGTATAATTAAGCTATAATATCCTAATTTTTGATTATTTTGCATTCGATTAAAGAAAAGAATATCATGACTGAAATCGCTGACTACATCATTAAAGAAATCAACCCCCTTAAAATAGACGAAACCATTGAGACGGCTCAGGATTTATTTCTTGAATTCCCGTACAGTCACTTTCCTGTTGTTGAAAACGACACCTACATAGGGTGCATTGGTGCTCATGATGTGGAATTATTAGACCACGACCGGAAAATTGGCGAATTCCGTTATACCTTTGAACGTTTTTTCGTCAGAAAAGACACGATATGGCTGGATGTACTGGAAGTTTTCGCTAAAAACGAAGCAAACCTGGTTCCGGTTCTGGATGAAGACAACAATTATTTAGGGTATTATGAAATGGACGACATTATCCGTTTCTTCCATGAAACTCCTTTTTTAAGAGAAGAAGGCGGCATACTGATTGTTGAAAAAGGAACAGCCGATTACAGCATGAGCGAAATCACGCAGATCATCGAAACCAACAATGCCCGGATCCTGGGTCTTTTTATTTCGAAAGCCGATTTAGACAAAGTACAGGTTACGATTAAAATAAGCCTTGGAGGCCTTAATGAAATTATACAGACATTTCGTCGTTATAATTATGAAATTGTTTCCGAACATCAGGAAGATGCCTATCTGAATAATTTAAAAGACCGTTCCGATTATCTGGACAAATACTTAAACATATAACGTTTTCAATCAACATCAAGCGTATGAAACTAGCACTTTACGGACAATACTACCAGAAAAACACCGAAGAAATTATCAATAAAGTATTTGATGTTTTTAAAAACTACGAAACAGAGGTGGTTTTTGAAGCGAATTTTCATACCATTCTATTGGAAAAAGGCATTCTGGATAAAGCCTACCCTACCTTTTCCAACCACACCCAGCTGGACAGTACTTTTGATTTTTTCATCAGCATTGGTGGTGACGGAACGATGCTGAGAGCCGCAACTTTTGTAAAAAGCAAAAACATTCCGATTGTAGGTATCAATGCCGGACGCCTTGGTTTTTTGGCAAACGTACAGCAGGATGCCATCGGAAACCTGTTACCGCTTTTATTTGAAGGCAATTACAAAATTTCACAACGGGCACTTTTAAGCCTGGAATGCTATCCGGAAGAGTGCAATATTTACGACCTGAATTTTGCCTTAAACGAGATAACCGTATCCCGGAAAGACACCACCTCAATGATCACGATTGAAACCTGTCTGAACGGAGAATACCTGACGTCCTATTGGGCCGACGGTTTAATCATTTCCACACCTACCGGATCAACCGGTTATTCTCTGAGCTGCGGCGGACCGGTTATTACCCCGGATGTAAAATGCATCATCATTACCCCGATTGCACCACACAACTTAAATGTAAGACCGCTCATCATATCAGACGACACCGCTATCCGCCTGAAAGTTTCCAGCAGGGAACCACAGTTTCTGGTTTCACTGGATTCCGGAACAAAAGCAATAGACAACGAAACGGAAATCCACATCAGCAAAGCACCGTTTACCATTAATATGGTAGAATTCCCGGAAGAAGGTTTCCTGAAAACCCTGCGCAACAAATTGCTGTGGGGAGAAGACAAACGAAATTAATGGTTTTTATAACGCCTCATTATACTATAAACATCATAAAATCGTTCTATTGTTCTAATGCATGATTACGGATTATCAAAAAATAATTGAAAATCCGAGTAATTAAATGGTTTAGAAATCAATATTATTATATTTGCACACTATTTTAGAAAAATGAGTCGAATCCTTATTGTTTTTTTACTGGTATTCTCTGCCACAACTTCGCAAGCTCAGATTAATGAGTTGGGAGTCTTTTTAGGCGGAACCAACTATGTGGGAGATGTGGGACCAACAAGCTATATTGCTCCTAAAGACTTCGGTTTTGGTATTTTATACAAATGGAACCGAAGCACCAGACATGCCTACAGAATTTCCTATACTCAGGGAAAAATAAGCTCCAGCGATGCCGATTCCAAAGTATCCGGCAGAAAAGACAGAGGCTATAGCTTTGAAAATTCTGTAAAAGAATTATCTTTAGCCCTTGAATTCAATTTCTTTGATTTTGATTTACACAATTCAGGACCCTTAACAACTCCGTATATTGCTACCGGAGTGAGTTTTTTCCGATATGATGAATTGTATATTATAAACGGTAGAACCCGAACAGACGATTCAAGAAATGCTATGGCTATACCTATTATTGCCGGGATAAAAACAAGATTAACAGACAATCTTATTCTTGGATTTGAAGTCGGAGCGCGTTATACTTTCACCGATAATTTAGATGGAAGTAACCCAAGGAATGATCAATATAAAAAATTACAATTTGGTAATTTAAACAGTAATGATTGGTATGTATTTTCCGGAGTTACCTTAACGTATACTTTTGGTCAAAACCCATGCTTTTGTGCAGAATAAATAAATGGATTTAGAAATTACGATTAATAAAGACAACCTTCCCAGACATTTGGCCATCATTATGGATGGTAATGGACGTTGGGCCAAACAAAAAGGCATGCTTCGTGCTTTTGGTCATGAAAACGGTACAAAATCGGTTCGAGAAACGGTTGAATGCTGCGCAAAATTAGGAATTGAATTCCTGACTCTTTATGCCTTTTCCACAGAAAACTGGAATCGTCCTAAACTTGAAGTGGAAACTTTAATGAAACTTTTAATCAAGTCATTAAAAGCCGAACTTCCCACCCTTCAAAAAAACAACATTAAGCTTAACTGTATCGGCAACACACAACACCTGCCGGATTCTGTGCAAAAAGAACTTCTCGAGGTAATCGAAAAGACAAAAAACAACACGCAGATGACGTTAACACTGGCTTTGAGCTATGGTTCCCGCGAAGAGTTAATCGCCGCAATTAAAAACATTAGCGATAAAGTTAAAAATAATATAATTTCATCAGGCGATATTGATGAATCAATTATAAATCAGCATCTTTACACGCACAATTTACCTGACGTAGATTTAGTAATACGAACCAGTGGCGAGCACCGTATAAGTAATTTCTTATTATGGCAAATCGCATACGCCGAGTTCTATTTTACGGAAGTACTATGGCCTGATTTTAGACAAAAAGATTTATATGAAGCAATTATCAGCTATCAAAAAAGAGAACGTAGATTTGGAAAAACAAGCGAACAAATTAAATAATTCACAAATGCTTCAAAAAGGAATAAAACTACTTTTTGCAATTTTAATTTTAGGAAATATTTCCAAAATAAATGCTCAAGAACACACTGAGCCTGAAACAGGCAGACAATATATTTTAGCAGATGTTGATGTTACAGGAAAAATAAGCTATAATCAGCAAACTGTGGTTACTTTTTCAGGTTTGGAAAAAGGACAAATGATCAGCGTTCCCGGAGAAGAGATTAGTAATGCCATCAAAAAATTGTGGAAGCTTGGACTTTTCAATGATATCAATATCTATTACAATAAAATACAAGGCGACAGCATCTACATTGAATTAAACATTCATGAATTACCAAAATTACAGGACGTAAAAATCACCGGTGTAAAAAAAGGTAAAAGTGAAGAGCTTATCAAAGATAACGACTTAAAGAAAGGGAAAGTAGTGAATGAAAACCTGATCACTACAGCCCGAAACTACATCGAAAACAAATACAAAAAAGACGGTTACTTCAACACCAAAGTAACCATAAACACTATTCCGGTAGATTCTACCGAGGCTAATGTGAATATGGTTATCCTTGTTGACAGAGGTAAAAAAGTGAAGGTTTCGGACATTGAAATTACCGGAAACTCCATGATGAAAACTTCCGCAATTAAAAAGGCAATGAGTAACACCAAAGTGAAAAATCCTTTTAACCCGATGCGTCTTTTCAAAACCTCGAAATACATCAAAGACAAGTATAAAGAAGATTTAGCTTCTGTTGTTGAGAAATACAAAGAGAAAGGATACCGTGATGCCCGTATTACTTCGGACACTGTTACTTACAACAAAGAAAAAAATACCGTTGCTATTAAATTCAATGTCGAAGAAGGTAAAAAATACTACTTTGGAGACATCCGTTTCTTAGGAAACACGGTATATACGGATCGTGACCTAAACCGTGTACTGGGAATCAACAAAGGTGATATTTACAACGGAAAAGAATTACAGGAACGAATCGCTAACAAGAAAAGTCCTGATGCAGAAGATTTAACAAACCTATACCAGAACAACGGTTATTTATTCTCCAATATTAACCCGGTTGAGGTTAGAACGGCTAACGACACTATTGATTTCGAAATCCGAATCGTAGAAGGTCCTATCGCCTACTTTAACAACGTTACCATTAAAGGAAACGACAAGACTAACGATTATGTTATTTACCGTGAGTTAAGAACCCGTCCGGGGCAAAAATGGAACAAACAGGACGTAATCAGAACGATCCGTGACTTAGGAGCGTTACAGTTTTTCGATCCGGAAGCTATCCATCCGGAGGTTAAAAATGCCGACCCTGCTTCCGGTAGTGTTGACGTGGAATGGACCGTTGTGGAAAAAGGTTCCAGCCAGGTAGAGCTGCAAGGTGGTTACGGTGGTGGCGGATTCATCGGAACACTTGGTTTATCGTTCAATAACTTCTCCATTAAAAATATATTTAACAGGGATGCCTACAAACCGCTTCCGATGGGAGACGGTCAGAAAATGTCGCTTCGTTTACAGGGAAGCAGCTATTTCCAGACCTATAGTATTTCATTCCAGGAGCCATGGCTTGGTGGTAAGAAACCGGTGAGTTTCTCCACTTCCATCTCACACAGTAAACAATTCCTGTACAACTACCAGACAAGAGATGTAACCAGAAATCAGAGTTTCAACATTACAACCTTATCGGTAGGTTTAGCAAAAAGATTGAATGTTCCGGATGATTACTTCCAGTTATCACACGTTTTAAGTTTCCAGTATTATGACTTAAACAACTATAACACAGGATTATTTACATTCGGTAACGGTTCCTCTAAAAACTTAACCTATACCATTGGATTGACCCGTAACAGTAAAGGTTTCAACCCGGTTTATCCAACTTATGGTTCAGAATTTAGTATTTCTGGAAAATTTACCTTACCTTATTCCCTTTTTAACGGGGTTGACTATGGCGATTTAGGAAATCAGCAGGCTTATAAACTAAAAAATAACGGTGCAGGTTATACCAACTCTACTACCGGAAATTATGTTCCTGCAGGCGCCTATATCAATTCCAATGGTGATGCGGTTACCAATTACCAGGATGCTGCTGCCGATCAGTCGTTAGTGGATCAAAAGAAATTTAATTGGCTGGAATACTATAAAGTGAAGTTCAAAGCAGACTGGTATACCACAATTTATAATAAATTAGTACTTCGTTCTTTAGGTGAATTTGGATTCCTTGGTGCGTACAACCAAAATAGAGGTTTAGTTCCTTTCGAACGTTTCTATTTAGGAGGTGACGGTCTGGCGAATTTCTCTATGGACGGTCGTGAGGTTATCCAGTTAAGAGGATATCCTAACCAGTCCTTAACGCCAATCATTCAGGAAGGTCCTCAAAAAGGACAACAATCCGGAGGAACGATTTATAATAAATTTTCATTAGAATTGCGTTACCCGATTACAATGAATCCGTCAGCGTCAATTTATGCCCTTTCCTTCTTAGAAGCAGGAGCATCGTTTGACTCTTTCAAATCCTACAATCCTTTTGACCTGAAACGTTCTGCAGGATTTGGATTAAGAGTATTTATGCCGGCATTCGGATTATTGGGTATTGATTTCGGTTATGGTTTTGATGCCCTTCCGGGACAAACACAGAAAAATGGATGGGAAACGCACTTTATCATTGGACAACAGTTTTAAAAAAGTTTGGCACGATAGTTGAAAAATAATATTTAATTAATGTTATGAGAAAATATTTTTTAATTGCACTTGTAACGTTTGCTAATTTAACGGCAAATGCGCAAAGTAGAGGTATCAGAATAGGTTACATTGATATGGAATATATTCTTGAGAAAGCTCCGGAATATGCCGAAGCAAAAAACCAACTGGAATTAAAGGCGCAGACTTGGAAACAAGAAATTGAAGTTAAAAAAAATGAAATCAATAAGCTTAAAGAAAGTTTAAAAACTGAAAAAGTATTATTGACGAAGGAATTGATTTCCGAACGTGAAGACGAAATCCGGTTCCTTGAAAATGAAATGCTGGATTACCAGCAAAAACGTTTTGGTCCTCAGGGAGATCTGATGACACAAAAAACCATGTTGGTAAAACCAATACAGGATCAGGTTTTCAATGCCGTTCAGGATATAGCCGAAGCAAAGAAATATGATTTTGTTTTTGACAAAGCCTCCGATCTGACGATGCTTTTTGCAGCGCAGCGTTTTGACATCAGCGACCAGGTTTTAAGAGTATTGACCCGTTCTCAGAAAAAAGAACAGATGAATAAAAAACAGCTTAAAGAACTGGAAGCACAGGAACGTAAGGAAGATATGGACAGTGCCAATCCGGATCAGGTGGAACGTCAGAAAAAAATTGACGAACGTAAAGCCGCCCGTGACAAGATCATTGCAGACAGAAAAGCGGCTTTGGAAGCTAAAAAACAGGAACAGCTGGAAAAACGTCAGCAGTTATTAGACGAACGAAAAGCAAATAAAGCACAGCCGAAAGCAGAAGGCGAAGAAAATACCGCTCCAACGGCGCAACAGGATGCAAAAGCCAGACTGGCCGAAGAACGTCAGCAGAAATTAGACGAACGAAAAGCCGCTTTGGAAGCGAAAAAGAAAGAACAGGCGGACAGACGTCAGCAAATACTTGACGAAAGAAATGCCAATAAAGCACAGCCAAAAGCACCTGCTACTCCGAAAGAAGGCGAAAAACAGGTTCCGTCAGCACAAACGCCTTTAAGCGAAGAGCCTAAAAGCGATGTTAAAACAGAACAACAGGATGCTAAAGACAAATTAGCTCAGGAGCGTCAGCAAAAACTGGACGAACGAAAAAAAGCTTTGGAAGACAGAAAGAAAAAAATACTGGAAGACCGCGAAAAAGCTAAAAAAGACAGAGAAGAGAAATTAAAAAATAAATCATCAGAAAATAAATCAGAAAATTAAATTAAATACCTAAAACAATGAAACAGTTAAAAACTTTACTTATCGCTGCTGCACTTTTCATTGGTGCGAGTCAAACAATTTCTGCACAGGCAAAAGTTGCTCACATCAACGTAAGTGATTTGATGACAAACTATCCTGACATGAAAACGGCACAGGCTCAAGTGAAAAAAATTGGGGAGACATACGATGCACAATATAAAACTATGGTTAGTGAGTATCAAACCAAATTAAAAAAATATGAGTCAGAAGCTGCAACTGTAACGGAAGCTATCAACGAAACACGTTCTAAAGAAATGCAGGATATGGGTCAGAGAATCCAACAGTACAGAGAAAATGCTGGAAAAGAATTACAACAAAAAGAACTTGATCTTGTAAAACCAATCATGGAAAAAGCAAGAGCTGCTATCCAAAAAGTTGCTAAAGCAAAAGGATACCAATATGTTTTAGATTCTACAGATGGAAGTGGTGTTATCCTTGCTGATGGTCCGGATTTATCAGCTGACGTTAAAAAAGAATTAGGTTTTAAATAATAAATTAAAGCTAAAAAATAAAAACTGCCCTTATAATGAGGGCAGTTTTTTTTTATATTTGTGTAATGAGTAATAAAAATCCAATAGGCTTTTTTGATTCCGGTGTTGGAGGAATTTCCATCTGGAAAGAAGTACATCAGCTTTTACCCAACGAAAATACTATCTATTTAGCCGATAGTAAAAACGCTCCATACGGTCAAAGAACCAAAGAAGACATTATACGCCTGAGCTGCAAAAACGTAGATTATTTACTGGAACGCGACTGCAAGTTGATTGTGGTTGCCTGTAATACGGCCACAACGAACGCCATTAAGGAATTAAGGGCAAAATACAGCGTTCCTATCATTGGTATTGAACCGGCCATAAAACCGGCCGCAAATCAAACCAAAACAGAAACCATAGGCATATTAGCAACCAAAGGTACCCTGAACAGCGAACTGTTTCATAAAACGGTTGCCAATTACAAGCACATCAACATCATCGAACAGGTTGGTTACGGACTGGTACAGTTAATTGAAAACGGCGATCTGGAATCGGACGAGATCAAGGAACTGCTCAAAACCTATCTTAAACCGATGGTCGAAGCCAATATTGATTACCTGGTGCTTGGCTGCACGCACTACCCTTTCCTTTTGCCACAGATAAAAGAAATCATTCCGGCCCATATTAAGATCATTGATTCCGGGGAAGCGGTTGCCAGACAAACTAAAAATGTACTGGAACAAAACAACCTGCTCAATACTACCGAAGCAGAAAGCACCCACCTGTTTTATACCAATTACAAATCGCAGGTGCTTAAAAATATATCCGGCTTTTCAGCTAATGTTTTTGAAACCGATTTCTAAAATCGATTTCAAAAACATTTTGCAACAAAAGAGCCAAACCATTATATTTTATAAGGCTTCAATACAAAAAAGCAACAAACTCCTCACCTGCTACAGCTTTTTATTGCAGTAATTACATTTTTAAGTTTTTTCTTTCATTATTTGTTTCTAAATTTGTTTGGCTGCCATTCTTAAATGTTAAGCCGAAAACCATTAGACTTATCTCAAATATTTAAGAAAAATATGCTTAAAAACGACCTATACGCGAAACTTCAGGAAATCTACCAGGCCATTGCGGAAAAATACCAGCACGAAACCGACACCGGTGTTTTAGTGGGCAGTTCCGGTTTAACATTATTCCTTTTTTACTATTCCCGCCTGGTTCAGGATGACCAGTATTCTGATGTTGCTTCAGATATCCTGATGGAATGTCTTGAAAAAATGAACAACGGCTACAACTATCCGACTTACTGTACCGGGATTTCGGGCATGGCGTGGGTAATTGACCATTTGGAACAGGAAGGTTTTATCGATAACGATAATGACGACCTGTTATCGCCAATGGACACCTACCTGCATTCGGAAATGATGCGAAACATGCAGCTAAAAAACTACGACTTTTTACACGGTGCAATAGGTATAGCCTATTACTTCCTGAATCGCTACAGAAACACCAAATCTGACGCTTTAAAGCAACAATACAGCAATTATGTTGTTGAGGTTATTGACCTGTTAGACAGCTATTCGATAAAAGAAAAGGAAACCATAAAATGGCTCACTATTCTCAATTATGAAACCAATGAAAAAGCATACAACCTAAGCTTATCACACGGAATGGCGAGCTTCCTGAAATTCTTCTGCAAACTGCACAAATTTGAAGCTTTCCGTTCAAAAGTAGAACCGTTGTTAAGAGGCAATGCCAATTATCTTTTAGAACAGAAAAACCGGGAGGACAATCCATATTCGATGTTTCCGAACTGGGTGAGCGATGAAGGAGAAGTAAGCAAATACAGCCGTTTATCCTGGTGTTACGGCGATCTGGGTATTGCCCTGGCATTGTGGGAAGCGGCAGGCTGCCTGGAAGACGAAACAATGAAAAAAGAAGTACTTACCATCTTCGAACATGCAGCAAAGAGAACATCCTATGAAGACAGCCGGATCATGGATCCCGGCATTTGCCACGGTTCCTTCGGAGCAGCAAAAATCTTCAACCGCATATACCGCGAAACGGGCGACGAACAATTCCTTGAAACTTCCCGCTTCTGGATTGAAGACGGCCTGAAAATGGCAATACACGAAGACGGTTATGCCGGCTTTAAAAAATGGAAAGCAAAAGAAGAAATCTGGCAAAGCGACCTGACCTTACTGGAAGGCGTTGCCGGCATCGGGTTATCGATGATCGATTTCCTTTCCGATCAGGACAATACCTGGGATGAATGTTTAATGTTAAACTAAAAAAATGGCCAATACAACCTATCATAATTTTCCACAGTTTGTACTTAGAACACCGCTGCTTTCGCTCGATTTCTACCGCAAATTCACCGGCAACGAAACCATTACCGATGAGCAATACAAAGACATCCTGACCAATCCGGTAATTGCGGAAGCACTATTTTTAGCCTCACCTGCTTTTTACGATGAACTCAAAAAATGGGAAGCCGGAAAAATTAACGATCCCAAAAAAGTGGAGCGCCTAAAAAATTCGTTCTTAAAATATATTTCCAGAATGGCAACAAGACCTACTCCTTTCGGTCTTTTTGCAGGACTGACCACCGGAGATTTTGCCGAAGAGACCAACATCACCCTCAAAGCAATTGACCAGCACAAAAGACATTCCCGTCTGGACATGAACTACCTGGTTTCCCTGTCGCAGGACATTTTAAAGTCCGAAAACATAACCGACCAGCTGTTGTTTTACCCCAACTCTACAATATATAGTGTAGGCGACCAGATCCGTTATGTAGAATACAAATACATTAACGGAAAAAGGGAGCATCATTTAATTGCCGTAACAAAATCGGACTATTTAGAAAAAATATTAGCGCTCTCCAAACAGGGCATACACGCTTCCGGTTTGGCTCAGGCCATCGTTGACGAAGAGGTTACCTATGAAGATGCAAAAGATTTTATTGATGAACTGATATACAACCAGATCCTGGTAAGCAAATTAGAACCGTCGGTGACCGGCGACTCCTATCTGGATTCCCTGTGCAGTACTTTAAAAGAAATTGATTCCGAAAGTCCGACATACAAAACCCTGAAAAAAGTAGGAAACGACCTTTCCGGACTTGACAAATCGATAGGCAATGACCCGCAAAAATACCTGGAAATAGCACAGTCACTGGAACAGATCGGTACGGAGATCAACTTAAAATACATGTTTCAAACCGACATGTTCATTACCCATGACACCAACTATTTAAGTACCGGAATAGCCGATTCCGTTAAAGAAGGACTGACCTTTTTAAACAAAATCACCTCACAATATTACAATCCGATCTTAAAGAAGTTTGCCGATTCCTTCCGGGAGCGTTACGAAACAAGCGAAGTGCCGCTTTCTCTGGCCTTAGATTCGGAAACCGGTTTGTTATACAAAGAGATCAATAATGCCGACATTAACACGCTAATTGACGATTTGGTTTTCACCAATGAAGGCCAGTCGGAAAACATGAAATTCGAATGGTCGCCATTTGATCTTATTTTCCAGAAAAAGTTAATGGAAGCAACGTCAAAGAACCAGCCGATACGCCTGACCGATGACGATGTTAAAAGCTTTAAGGAAAATTGGGACGACCTGCCGGACACCATGGCAACACTGATTGAAGTAATCAATATTGACGGACAGCAAAAAATCACATTCACCGGTACCGGCAATTCAAGTGCCGCCAACCTTATTGGCCGTTTCTGCCACGGAGACGATGTTTTAAGAGAGCATGCCCAGCAGATCATCGACACCGAGTCACAAATAAACAGCGACAAGATCTTAGCCGAGATAATCCACCTTCCGGAATCCCGGACCGGCAATATCCTGTCAAGACCCAGTTTCCGGGAATACGAAATCCCATATCTTGGAAAATCAACTTTAAGCACCGAAAATCAAATTCCGTTAGACGATTTATACCTTTCCGTTAAAAATGACGGAAACATCCTCCTGCGCTCTAAAAAGCACAACAAAGAAGTGATTCCCCGTTTAACGAATGCTCATAATTACAGCAACAACTCCCTGCCTATATATCACTTTTTATGCGACCTGCAAACGCAGGGAAAAAGAAACCTTCCGTTTTTCCTGAATCAGATTTTCAACGGGCTGGATCATATGCCCCGCATTGAATACAAAAACCTGATCCTGCAGGAAGCCACCTGGAACATCAAAAAATCCGTGTTTGAAAAACTTTATAAAATCACAGATAACACCGAAATCTTAAAGAAGACAGCCGAGATCACCGAAGCCCACAAAATACCGCAATATGTTAAACTGATACAGGGAGATAATGAGCTAGTCATTAACTTCAGGAATACCGACTCCATCAAAATGCTTTTAAAAGCAGCCGAAACCTTACAGCAGTTCCAGCTGAAAGAGTTTCTGTTTAATGAGAAACAAGTTGTAAAAAACCAGCAGCACAACGAAACCTATTCGAATCAAATTGTAATATCCTACTATAATAAAAAACTGAAGCATGACTAATACACTCCAAAAGAATTTTATTATTGGCGATAAATGGCTATACTATAAAATATACACCGGAATAAAAACAACCGAACACATCCTACTGGAAATGGTTAAGCCGGTAGCCGAAAGACTAATGGAAGAAAAGATTATCGACAAATGGTTTTTCATTCGTTATACGGATCCCAAACATCATTTACGGCTTCGTTTCCACTGCACCGACACTAACAATCTGAACAGCGTTATTACGGCATTAGCGCCTTATCTGCAAAAGTTCACCGAACAGCATTATATCTGGAAAATTCAGAACGAAACTTATGAAAGGGAAATAGAGCGCTATGGCAAAAATTCTATGGATCTTTCGGAAAAGATTTTCCATCACGACAGCGAAATGATCCTTAACATTCTGGACTTAATTGATGAAGGAGAAGAAGGCGATGAATTAAGATGGCTCTTCAGCCTGAGAGGCATTGACGCTTTTCTGGAGAGTTTCCGGTTTACAATTGGTGAAAAAGAAAATTTTATGGATCGGCTCAAAACAGCTTTCGAAAAGGAATACGGATCTTCCAAATTCCTTAAAAGACAGCTGGACACGAAATACCGGAACCACCGGGAAAAGATAGAGGCTTTTATGACCCAATCGGGTGAAGAGCTGGATCACGCTCCGCTTTTAGCATTGTTAAACAGCAAACAGGAGAACATTGCCGCGACCGTTCAGGAAATTCAAATATTGCGAGAAAATAACAATTTAAACATCAATATTGATGACTTTTTGTCCAGTCACATCCACATGTTTATGAACCGTCTGTTTAAATCTAAAAACAGAACCTATGAATTAGTTTGTTATTTTTTCTTACATAAATATTACAAATCTTCCTTAGCCCGCTTAAAATAAGGATTCATTGTTTTATTACATTAAAATCACCATATAAAACATTACACAAAACTTAATATTAAACTTTAACATAATTTAACTAAAAAATAAAAAACAAACATGTAAATTTTTCTTACATTTGGATACAACCGATTACAATAAATCTAACCGTTATCCATTTTTTATTTAGATTATGAAGAAAAAAAACGTAAAGTTAAGTTTAGATAAAATGACTATTAGTCGTTTAAACTCAAATCAGGCAAGTCAGTTAAATGGCGGAAAAGCAGACACAACTGTTACCAGTACCCTATTAATGTGTACACCTTGTCCAAACGACACTTCAATAAATGCTACAAAATTAGGACTTTGCCCTGATTCACCAACAATGAATGCAGTTTGCCCAAGTTTTAACAAAAAATGCATTAGCCAATAAAACAATAAAAGGACATTTCATGTCCTTTTATTGTTTATACCTACCATAACACCCAGTACTAATTATGAAGAAAAAGAATCTGAAATTAAGTTTAGACAAAATGACGATCAGCCGTCTGAACTCCAACCAGGCAAGCCGGTTAAACGGTGGTGTTGCAAACACTACACTCACGAATATCTGCTCTCCCTGTCCGGGCGATACAGGTACTGCAGCAACGGCACGAACACAATGTGGTTCTATTTGCCCGACCGACCCCGGATTAACCAGTAATTGCCAGTCTTTTCAAAAGAAATGCATTACCCAACTATAAGCTTATTAGTCAAATACCAATAAATAAATCAATTTAATTATGAAAAAAAAGAATTTAAAATTAAGTCTAGACAAAATGACAATCAGTCGTTTAAACTCTAACCAGGCAAGTCAGTTAAACGGTGGTGCAGACACTACAGTTACCAGCACACTTATGATGTGTACACCATGTCCGGTTGACAACACTACTGTTAGTGCTACTAAATTAGGGATCTGCCCGGGTTCGCCAACTATGAATGCCGTTTGTCCGACTTTCAATACAGCATGTGCATCCTTACAGAAAAAATGTATCGGAGGAGGATTTTAATTCCCGGTTATAAAGAATAAATCCAACATCAATTTAAAACAAATAAAAATCAGGCGTTTAAGCGCTAATCAGGCAAACAAGTAAGTCAGTCGTAACAGACCCGTTGCGAATACGGTTTGCCTGACTTTTAAAAGTACATTTTCTTCATCACAAAGAAAATGTTTTACAGTAAACCCTTTTTAATTCAAATCATGAAAAAGAAAAACCTAAAATTAAGTTTAGATAAAATGACGATCAGTCGTTTAAATTCAAATCAGGCAAGCCAGTTAAACGGAGGAAAAGCAGATACAACTGCTACCAGTACGCTTATGATGTGCACGCCATGTCCGGTTAACGACACTACTGTTAGTGCTACAAAATTAGGCATCTGCCCGGGTTCACCAACCATGAATGCTGTTTGCCCTACTTTCAACAATAAATGTGTTGTAATCGGTCATTAAAAAATAAAAAGGCACTTCATGAAGTGCCTTTTTTTATACTATTTAAAGCCTGCTATTTAAACCAGCTTGAATACATGACGTAATTATTCGAAATCCGTTCAATTTCACCGGCAAAATCGGAGGCATTAATATCTTTAACTTTCTTAGCCGGAACACCCGCATAAATGGTCCCGGATTCCACAACCGTATTCTGCGTAACCACAGAACCCGCCGCAACGATAGAATTGCTCTCTATAACGCAATTATCCATCACAATGGCTCCCATACCTATCAGCACATTATCTTTAACCGTACAGCCGTGTACGATCGCGTTATGGCCTATAGAAACGTTATTCCCGATAATGGTCGGATGCTTTTCATACGTACAGTGAATTACTGCACCGTCCTGGATATTCACCTTATCGCCTATACTGATAAAATTCACATCACCCCTGATCACCGTATTAAACCAAACGCTGCATGATTTTCCAAATGTAACTTCTCCGACAATAGTCGCGTTTTCCGCTACATAACAATCTTCCGGGATTTGAGGGTATTTCCCTCTGACTTCTTTTATGATCATACTATCTCAAAAAAAATCGTCCCGAATAAAATCGGGACGGAATTAATAATCTCTTTATAATTAATTAACTGCAGGACAGTTACAATCGTATGGTTCTCTTTTACAGAAAAGATTAATACCCAATGTGATCTGGTGAAATCCTGAATTATCAAACTTAACATCTCCGGTTAAGTGAGAATAGGTATACGCAAACATAAAGTTTTTATAATTCACACCAACAATCGGCGTGATGTATTGCAACTTCTGATCACTCACACTGTTGTCGGCCACATATTGAGCACCGTCAAAACTTCTTCTATAAGACAATCCTCCCCAAAGTTTACCGAAATCCATTTCTTTATAAACTTTCAGGTTGATATCAAACGTTTTCTCTTTTGTTTTATCTACATACTGTAACATGAAAGATGGCTCCCATGACAGGCCGTTATCTCTGTTTCCAAAAACATAACCTGCACTCCATAAGTATTTTCTAAGGTTATCGCTTTCTACATCTGTATAGATATCTCTTTTATTCGATACAGCATTCTTAACAGTGAAATGTGTATAGAAATCAAGGAAATGATATGAAGCCCCTAAATCAACATTAAAATAAGAATCTTTCTGTTTCATTCCTCCGTCAATAATCGGATCAAACTCAGGACCGAATTTAGACTCATCTAAAGTACTTTGTACTAACCCTGCACTCATACCGAAAGATAACTGATTCAAGTCGTTTACACCTCTTGAAAATCGGATGTGGTGTGCATAAGTCAATTTCCCTCCCACTTGAGAATGATACCCATTTTTATCATTAAAAGCGATAATACCAATACCGGACTGTTCTCCAACGCTGGTATTAAAACTCAAAGTTTGTAATGCCGGAGCATCATCCTGCCCAAACCATTGTTGTCGGGCTGTTAATCTTATTTTACCACAATTAGCAGCTCCCGCCATTGATGGGTGTATCAAATAATAGTTATCCGATAAATAATCTGAATAAACTGCAATCCCTTCCTGTGCGAAAGACATTTGTGATAAAAATAATGCTAAAACTAAATAACGTTTTTTAAAAATATTCATGAGTTATCTTTTTAATGAGAAATGGGCTTTAAATTCTTTTAATTGTCCTTGTTCGGTATAGGTCACTGTAAACCAGTAATCCGTAGATGGTAACGGCTGACCGTTTAACGTTCCATCCCAACCCGTAACTTTTGATGGTTTGATCTG
>NZ_MKTM01000002.1:0-36518 GCF_001898245.1 Flavobacterium sp. 40-81 | reverse complement strand
CGGTTGCTATTAGTTTATTTTGCGGGTTTAGCGCCAGGTTATAGCCTTTTTCTTTAGTGCCGCCAAAAACCTGTTCACTATTCAGGGCACGAATAGCATTTTTAACAGCTGCGCTTTTTAAAAGCTCTTTTAATTTATCGCAATGTACTGCTGGTTCCGATGGTTCCAACACCGGCACCGTTGTAAAATCAGGACAACGCGGACAAGGATTCGGCGGTGTCAGCCCATCATCATTTCCGGGTTCGCCATCACCGCCGCCACCTCCGGTACCGCCCATACCGTCTCCACCGGAGTATTGTCCGGCGCCGGCACCAAAACTGCCGCCTCCGGCTACCATATCGCAGGTTGTAGTGGTTACCTCAAACAAGTGGTTCGGGTTGTTGCAATACTGAGTCGCCACATGCGGTGTGGTCGATCCGCTTCCCGACCAGGACTGGTCACACATCATCACCGTTGCCGTAACACAGACTATTTTTTTTCCTGCCAGCTCAGCATTGTATTCAATTGGTGTAATGCGGATCGCTCCGCTAAAATAAAAGGATTCGTGCGTGACACTCGGGACAATAGGTACTTCCGGAGTGTATTTTACGATAAAAGCCCTGGTAGAGCCGGGATTATCCGTATGGATCACCAGGTTTTCAAAACAGGTGCTGTCCGGTGTTTCCCGGACGATCTGAAAAGTATAGGAGGTTTTCCCTTCTTTTTCGATCACAACCGCTTTATCCGGTAAAATCGTAAAGCCGTATTGGGCTTCCATGATTGTTCCGGAGAAGCTGCCTTTGCCGTGTTTGCCTTTGTTTAAGCCGGAAAGTGCCTGAACAAAGGGCTGTTCCTTTGAGAGCGCTTCAAAAGTGCTGTTGCGTATGGCAAGCCGTTCCCGGTAAGCATTCTTCTGAATAACATCTTCTTCCAATTCGCATCCGGTGAGCAATCCCCCAAGTATAAACAATACGGCATAACAAATGGTTTTAATTTGTTTTTGATTCATAATCTCGCTTTTAGATTTACAAATAGTACCTGTTTACCGGGCAGTACTTTTGTGGGTTTACACAAAAAACACCCGGTGCAGCAAAAGGCTATTCCTGTTGCTGTTTGTTTTGGTTATATGGGGAACGATAACCGTATGTTATTTTAATGGGGAGTGTATGTTGTTGTTTTACAACAGGATAAACTTAAAACTTTATTTTGAGATATACAAATAAAATTTAGAATAATGTTTAAAAAAGTAGTATTTAATTCTAAAAAAAGCCAATTGTCCGTTATGTAAACGTAGTTTCAGACAAAAGATACGGAAATCAGCCCGGGGAAAATTAGCTGTTTTTCAGGCGTGCCTGTCCAAAAAAAAACGGGCAGCTATATAGCCGCCCGTTATCATTTTATCAGGAAATAATAGTTATTCTGTTTTCAGTTCCGTTTTTGTACGCAGCAGCATGTATAGCAGTGCCAAAACGGTAATTCCAGCCGTTACATACATAATGACCGGTATTTTAGCAATCACGTCCTGATAGTACCAACCGGCACACAGGGCGCCCAGTCCGATTCCGGCCTCCAAAGCAATATACATGGTAGCCATTGCTTTACCGCGGTGATCGGCATGACTCATATCGACCGTCCAGGCATTTAAAGCCGGCGATAAGATTCCGGTTGCCACTCCGTAAATGGTGGATCCGAGCATTAATCCGGTAAAGCTTTCGGAGTAGCCGATAACAAAGAGCGAGATAAAGAGGAGTACCAGACCGATTTTTATAACGTGGATACGGCCGTATTTATCGGAAGCCTTACCGGCAACAAAACGGATAACCAGCGAGGCAATGGTGTAAACCATAAAGAACAAACCTTTGTTGGCAATTCCCATGTGTTCGCTCCAGTCCGGAATCAGTGTCAGTATGGCGCCATAGGCAACATAAGATAAAAAGGTAACAATTGCTGCCGGTAAAACCTCTACGGCTATAATGTCTTTTCGGGATATTTTAAGAATGGAAAACCGGAAACGCTCTTTATTTTTAAGCGTTTCTTTCATATTCATCAGAATAAGAATTGATAATAAGGCAAATCCGGAGGAAGCATAAAACAGCATATTCATGGACGAATATAACTTAATGGAACTTCCTATGGCGGGACCTATTGCCATTCCGGTGCTAAAACACAGCCCGTGAATACCGAGTGCTTCGCCCCAGCGTTCCCGCGGAATAATATCGGCCACATAGGCAGCGGTGGCGGTAGGCTTAAAACCGGTGGAAAAACCATGAAGCAGTCGTAAAAACAGGAATCCGGAAACGGTTCCCAATACCGGGTATAAAAAGCCGCAGATAAAACATACTATCGAACCGGTTGCCATTACCGGCACTCTCCCTAAGGTATCGGTCAGCCTGCCGCTAAAAGGGCGGGAAATCCCGGCGGTTAACGTAAATAAGGCAATGATCAATCCTTTGTATTCTGCTCCGCCCATACTGCTCAGATAATCCGGCAGCTCGGGAATGAGCATGTTAAAACTGGCAGAAAATAACAGGGAGCTTAAGCAAACCAAACCAAAATGAATATTGTAGATTGGATGGGAAGGTTTAGTAATCATTAGGAAAGGACTTTAAGCACACAAAAATACCGACTAATTGTGAAACAGGAAAAGAATAAAGCAGTAAAGTGTGCCGGAAATATAAAAATCCGATATCATGGAACCGGCATTGCTGTTTTGAAACAGCATCCCATTGTTGATGCATATTAAGGAATAGAGAAAGAAATATTTAAAAACAGCTGCTTAAAAAAGTATTTAGCATTTGTTTTTTATTAAAAAATAATGATTTACGCTGAAAATAAGTGAATTGATTTATTTTTTTTATAATTTTAGGAATAAGTTTAAACCATAAAAATTATAGATCAATGAAAAAGCTAACATTAACCCTGGCATTATGCGGATTATTATTTGCAACATCTTGTAAAAAAGAAACGCCAAAACCGGAAGAAGAAACTATGGAAGTAGCACCGCCGCCGGCACCTGAGGTAGCTCCTGAAGCAAATCCGGAGGAAACAAAACTGCAGGAAGATTTAAAAGCCGCTGAAAAATCCTTAGAGGAAGCTAAAGCAAAAGGCGATAAAGCTGCTGAAAAATTAGCTCAGGAAGCTGTTGATAAAGCGAAAAGCGCCTGGGATGCTGCTAAAGCAAAAGCTACAGAAGCTGCTGGTGAAGTAAAAGACGCTACCAATAAAGCAGTGGAAGATGTTAAAGCTGGTGCTGAAAAAGTAAAAGAAGACGCTAAAGGTGCTTTGGACAAAGCCAAAAAATAGTGTTTAAAAAATAAATTAGAGAAGCTGGAGTTTTTATACTTCAGCTTTTTTTATGGTGTACTGCCAGCTATCGGCTGAACCGTTCCGAACAAAAGCATATTAACGTTTTTTCGATTCCATAAACAAAACCATTTTTAACCGGGATTTCAGGGAAAAGCGCTATTTTAGTCTGCTTTTTTTCCGGTACCATTAATATAATAAGCAGATGAAAAAATTACTGATTTTAGGATTACTTTTTTTAGCACATTACTCTTTTTCACAGCATATCGAGTTTCTCCGGAAAAATGATTCTATTGAAGACCCTAAGTACAGGCAGTTTATTTATTTAACGGAAAAAACGGATCTCGCCAATGCCCGGTTAATTGCTACAGTAAAAGCAACAGGGGAACTTAAAAATGTAGTCCGGCTGTTTGATAAGATAAAAAGCGAAACCCAGAAATATGGTGCCAATGCTTTTAAATTTGAAAGTTTTAGAAAATTAGACAATGCCACCGGGGAATTGATTCTGAGCACTTTTTTTTGTGAGGATGCCCTTTTTGAAGCTAACGTTATACACATTCCTAAAAATAAGATTTTTGTTTATGGCAGTCAGGACCTCACCGAAAACAAAACACAAAGCTATAAAGTTCAGGGAGAAAAATATGAAATCGGCAACGGGCAGTTTAAAGTATTCGATGTAAAAATCGGTGAAGAAATTAAAGTGAGCAAAGGCGGTTTTACCGGGATGGCTTTGTGGATTAAAAGAAGAGAAAACGAATACAGTACTTTCCTTAGTTTTTCGGGTATCGGCATGACCGGGATAGGGATAGGGCCTGCTAATGTTGGTGTCGGGGTGAATATTACTACCGGAAGAATTACCCGTATTGAACCGAATCTGGCTTTAGCATTATTAAAAATATACAGCGAACAGCAATAGATACAATCCGGTAAATAGTAGTATTCGGGAAAAGACAGACTAAAAAAAGGAGGAATTGATTTTAAATCAAATTAATTATCGTAATATTGCGATATAATAAATGTAAAAATGGGCGTAACCAAATCCGACATATTTAACGAAGAACAAAACCGGCTGGCAACCATACTGAAAGCATTGGCCCATCCGGCGCGGATAGCGATCCTGCAGCATATCATTAAAGCAAACAGCTGCATTTGTAATGATTTGGTCGGAGAGTTAGGACTGGCACAGGCAACGATATCCCAGCATCTGAAAGAATTGAAAAACATCGGGATTATAAAAGGAAATATTGAAGGAACCAGTGTTTGTTATTGTATTGACGAACAGAGCTGGAAACAGATCAAAAGCGAACTCAATAACTTTTTTATTGAAAACGCAGGAATAGAAAAATGCTGTTAGCATTTTTTTTAAAACAAACCATCGTAATAATGCGATATTACAATTAAATAAAACAACCATTTATGAAACTATCACAAGTAAAAGAAATGCTGCCGGCATTGGATAATGTCGCTTTTCAGCTCGAAAACGGAAGTTTTGTGCCCGAACACTTTCATGTAACAGAAGTAGGAATCATTACGCGCCACTTTATAGATTGCGGCGGTACCGTTCGTGATGAAAAAGTAGCCAACTTCCAGTTATGGGATGCCGATGATTATGAACACCGTTTAAAACCGGCTAAACTGCTTCATATTATAGAACTTTCCGAAGCAAAACTACAAATGGAAGACCTGGAAATTGAAGTGGAATACCAAAGTGAAACGATCGGAAAATATGATCTTGATTTTAACGGGAACAATTTTATACTGAAAAATAAAACAACGACCTGTCTGGCTAACGATGCCTGCGGAATACCGCCGCAAAAAACAAAAATAAAACTTTCAGAAATCCATTCCGGAACAGCTGCCTGTTGTTCTCCGGATTCCGGATGCTGCTAATTAGAACCCGTGATGCAGACCAAACTTCGTTTTTTAGACCGGTATCTGACCCTGTGGATTTTTCTGGCAATGCTTTTCGGTATACTGTTGGGGAATATCTTTCCGGGTATAACCACGCTAATCGACAGCCTGTCCTGGGGAACTACCAATATTCCGCTGGCAATAGGTTTGCTGTTAATGCTTTATCCGCCGCTGACAAAAGTAGAGTATGGCTTATTGCCGAAAGCGATTAAGAACAAAACGGTATTATCCGTTTCTTTGATACTCAATTGGATAGTCGGACCATTACTGATGTTCACCTTGGCTGTCATATTGCTGCGGGATGAACCGGCCTATATGACCGGCCTGATATTAATCGGGTTAGCCAGGTGTATTGCGATGGTCATTGTCTGGAACGATCTGGCAAAAGGCAATAGGGAATATGCCGCTTTACTAATTGCTTTAAACAGTATTTTTCAGATTTTTTCCTATAGTTTTTATGTATGGCTGTTTCTGAATGTGCTGCCGGAAAAATTAGGAATCGGAAGCTTTAATATTGCGGTTCCGATGCGGGATGTAACCGAAAGCGTATTGCTGTACCTGGGATTGCCTTTTGTACTTGGTTTTTTAAGCCGGTACACTTGTATAAAAATGAAAGGTAAACACTGGTTTCAAACCCGGTTCCTGCCTTTTATAAGTCCCTTTACGCTCTATGCACTGTTGTTTACAATTGTATTGATGTTCAGCCTGAAAGGAGAAGCTTTTTTAGCGCTTCCCAAAGACGTAATTAAAGTGAGCATCCCTTTGCTGCTCTATTTTGTACTGATGTTCCTGATCAGTTTTTTTACCGGCAAAGCCTTTGGCATTCCTTACGATAAAAATGCTGCCGTGGCGTTTACCGCAACAGGAAACAACTTCGAACTCGCTATCGCTGTAGCCATAGGTGTGTTTGGAATCCATTCTCCGCAAGCCTTTGCTGGCGTTATCGGGCCTTTGATAGAAGTTCCCGTCTTGATCCTGTTAGTCCGAACAAGTTTATACCTTAAAAAACAATTTTATGACCCCAAAAAAAGTACTCATTCTCTGCACCGGTAATAGTTGCAGAAGCCAGATGGCAGAAGGTTATTTACGTTATTTTGCAGGCAGCACTGCCGAAATTTACAGTGCAGGCGTGGAAACCCACGGTGTGAATCCTTTGGCTATTGCCATAATGAAAGAAGATGGTGTGGATATCAGCGGGCATACATCAAATAGTATTGATGAATATGCCGGCATCGCTTTCGATTTTGTAATTACCGTTTGTGATAATGCAAAAGAACGCTGCCCGTTTTTCCCGACAAAAGCGCAAAAGCTGCACCAGAACTTTCCCGATCCGGTTCAGGCTACCGGAACGCTTCCGGAGATACACCGGCAATTTCGGGAAGTAAGACAAAGTATTAAAGAATACTGCTGGCAATTTGTTCAGGATAATCTAAAAACGGATTAAAACAGCACACGATATTTTTCAAAGCAAACCGCCTTTTCTAAAAGAGGCGGTTTTTTAATGCCGCATATTAGCACCATTAAACAGTCCTTTTCCGGTTCCGTCCTACGCAATTGTACACAAAACATTTTTTGAGTATCACTCGCCCCAAAACACTTGCGGGCTGGGATATCTTTATGGATAAGGGTTCAAAAAAAAGTTTCCGGCTTGAGTATAATTGTGTAGTGTAATTTTTTGTTTTCAGCATTATTTTTTCTCCATTTGTAGTGTCCTGATGCTGAAACTAAAGCTGCAGTAATGCTAAAAAGGATGAAAGTATCAGGAAGGGAAAAAAGCTTAAGTGATAGCTTTTTTTAAGAAAATGATTGTTTAAAAAGTGTAAATAGATTTAGGAACGTAGATAATTGAAACGGATGTCGCCGTGTCGTTATTGAATTAAAAACAGTTAGTTAACAAAAAAGGAAGCAAAAGCCAATGACAGTGCTAATAATGTTGTAGTCATAATTATCGGTTAAATTGAAAACAAAGATTATTACTTGCCAAGAATTTTGTGAAGTTGTTTAATTTGATTGGTAGGGCGTTTACAAGTGAATTGAAAGTAATCTTAAGTAAATTATTACTTCCTTGCAGAAGGAGAGGGGACGTTTGCATTCCCTCTCTTTTATTTTTACGGTAGCATGCTGTAAAAGAAGCGGTTGCTGTTTTAAAATACCGGAAAGTTGAATATCGTGCCGGCTGCTTACTGTAAAAGTTATTGTTTGATAGCCGTATGATGCTAAATAAATTAGGAGATAATTCCTTTCAATAGCCCGTGAATTAAGAGGAATTAGTATTTTTGCAGCTTAATTTTAATATATTATCATGAAAGACTTATTAGTTAAAATCAACGCCGAAATTGAGACATTCAAAGCTGAATCTGAAATTCAAGTAGAAAAAGGAAATAAAGCAGCCGGAACAAGAGCCCGTAAGTCAGCTTTAGAATTAAGCAAACTTTTAAAAGAATTCAGAAAAGTATCTGTAGAAGAATCAAAAAAATAATTCATTTATTTTATAATGATCGTGTACTGCTTCGGGTTTCGGAGCAGTATTTTTTTTGCCGGTATGGCAGTGGTCAGGGCGTGATATGGACAAGAGTGAAAGTGAAATATGTCTGTTTTAAGTAGTAATGTTGCTGTTTTGATCCGGTAAATGCACGGCAATGTAGCCTATTTTGAAAGTGAGAAGAATTACCAGGATTTTATAGCCGGGCACTAGCTTATATACATATTAATCCTAATAATTGGTCCTGTCAATACTATTTTGGCAGGACTTTTTTATGCTCAGAATAAGCTTACTAACTGTTACAATGCGAAAAGGTGTTGTAGGATAAATTAAAAAATCCGTAATTAGCAGAAAATAAGTATTGCATATTGATTATCAGACCCAATAAAAGAAATATATAATAAGTAACCGGATGGATAGCCTTTTAAAATATATACATTTTCTGACAGATTTTTCAGAGGAAAGCTGGGAAAAACTGCAACCGGCATTAACCAAAAAGAAGTTTCATAAAAATGAGTTGTTATTACAGGAAGGACAGGTTTGTGATACGTTATTTTATGTAGAAAAAGGCTATTGCAAAAGTTATTATGAGATAGACGGTATCATTAAAAATACCGGTTTCTTTTTTGAAAATGAGATTGCTACCAATATAACCAGTTTTGGCACCGGTTTAAAATCTGAATTCAATATTATAGCCTGCGAGCCGCTAACAGTGGTGCTTTTTGATAAACAAAAGCTGCTGCAAATAGCCCGGCAAACTCCCGAGGTTGATGCATTGGGGCGCAATTGCCTTCGCTTACTGGCGACCAAGCAGGAAGAATTTGCAACGCTATTTAAATTGTATGCAGCCAAGGAACGATTGCGCTATGTCGAGATCAATTATCCGTTGATGCTGCAGCGTATTCCGCTGACGCAACTGGCTTCCTTTCTTGGTGTGACACGCGAAACGTTAAGCCGGATCCGGAAACGCAGTCTGGAAATGTAATTATGTGACAATTGTCACAGGATGAAATCCCATGCCTTTTTGAACTTTGCAGAAACAAATAGATCATGCAACAGTTACAAAAAATCAATCCCGAAACGAATGTCATTACCTGGTTTGAGATCCCGGTTTCGGATATGCAGAGCGCCAAAGCATTTTATGAAACGATTCTGGACATTGAAATGACCACAATGACTTTCCCGGAAACAGCCGAGGAACTTTGTTTTTTTCCTTATGATCCGAACGTTATCCAGGCTACATCGGGCAGAGTAACCGGCGTACTCACAAAATCCGGTACCAATTCCCCGTCACAAAACGGTTCCCTGCTGTATATCAATGCCAGCCCGGAAATACAACCGGTACTGGACCGAACGGAAAAAGCAGGCGGAAAAGTGATCGTACCCAAAACGCGCATCAATGCCGGATATATAGCTGTTATTTTAGATTCCGAAGGTAACAGGATTGGACTTCATGCCGAAAAATAAAGAGGCAAAAAGCACCGGCAAAAAGCATTATAAGCTGAAAAAAGTCCTGTTGTCGTGCAGGATTTTTTTCAGTTATATTCCAATGAATGCCACAACATTTCCGGATTTTAGTATAAATTAAAGTATCTTTGATATACAGGTTTGCATTTGTAAAACCAACGGACATTAATACGATTTGTAGTTATGAATTTTTCGATACAGCCAATTTTAGAAAACGATAAGGTAATCCTTTTTCCTTTGCTTAAAGATGATTTTGACGCTTTGTATGCAGTAGCATCCGATCCCAAAGTATGGGAACAGCATCCCAATAAAGATCGTTGGCAGAAAGATATTTTCCAATCCTTTTTTGACGGCGCCATGCAGAGCAAAGGAGCTTTTAAGATTGTGGATATCCAAACCGGAGAAGTGGCCGGAAGTACCCGTTTTTACGATTATAATGAAAAGGACAACAGTATTCTGATTGGTTATACTTTTTACGGAACAAAGTTTTGGGGTAAAGGCATGAACCCGTCTGTTAAAAAGTTAATGATGGAGTATATCTTTCAGTATGTAGACAAGGTATATTTTAATATAGGAGCCTTAAATGTACGATCGCAGATAGCCATTTCGCGATTAGGAGCGGTTAAAATAGCCGAAGAAGATATCGCATATTACGGAGAAGCTCCCAAACGCAATTTCGTTTATGAAATTAAAAAAGAAGATTGGGAAATGGCCATGGACGCAGCAGATTAAGCTGCGCTAATGCACCGGTTCCGGCAATGCGATTCAGACATCCTGATTCATTTCGTTTAGTATTTTCCTGATCAGTACGATCTGTCCGAGGTGATAGTGCGTGTGTTCGGTGACACCCTGCAAATTCCTGTAGTAGCTTCCGTATTTCGGATCGGTAAACGCTTCGGATAATTTTAAATCGGCTATATTTTCAATAAGCGAGGACAGCTGTTCTGCCTCGGCATAGGTTTTATTTACCAGGTCCTGCCAAGCTGCTTCCGAAGTGATTTGCGGGACATCAAAACTGAATTTATCGCTGGCTTCCAGCGGCATTCCCTGCAATACCCTCGAAATTGCGCCCACATAATAGTTAATGTGAAAAACCAAAGCCGCTATAGTGTTGAGGTTGTATACGGTTGTAGTGGCCTGCTGCCAGTCTACATTTTCCAGAGTATCTTTCATGTTCACACAGGTCCAGTTACCTCCAAAATGAACGTCTTTAAAATGTTTTGCGATTTGTGCTGCTGTTGTCATAATGCTGATTTGTCTGTCGTTAATCGGTTAACATAAAGATACCGTTTTTTAAACAGGGATTTACAAACAGTGATTGCGGATTATAGGATATATGTTTTAAAAATAAAAATTTATTGTTTTTCGATAAATATTTATTTATATTTGGCATGTAATTCAAAATTCTCCGTTATGAAAAAAAATACAAAACAAATTTTATCGGTACTGCAGGTTGCTACCTGGATTATATTTATCGGTTTGTGTATTAAAGCCGGTGCTATACTTTTCTCTTTTTTAGTAAGCCTTTTTATAGATCCGGCAGGAGCAAAAAATCTGTACCTGGAACTTAATCTGTATGCGCTTAAAGATTATAGCACCTTCCATTATGTGCGGCTGGGATCCTTACTTGTTTTGTTGTGGATTCTAAAAGCCTATCTGTTTTATTTTGTGATTAAGATCTTTCTGAAAATAAATTTTGTCCATCCTTTCAGCACGGAAATCGCAGCACTGATTTTAAAGATCAGCTATGTTGCCTTAGCGATCGGGGTTTTTAGCGTAACGGGCAACGCTTATGCGGAATGGCTAACGGAAGAAAGTGTTGTGCTGCCTGTTTTGGATGAACATTTAGGCGGTGGTGCCGAATACCTGTTTTTTGCAGGGATTATCTACTTTATAGCACAAATCTTTAATAAAGGAATCGAAATCCAGTCAGAAAACGAACTAACCGTATAAATCATGCCGATAATAGTAAACTTAGATGTAATGATGGCGAAAAGAAAGATGTCTTTAAATGAGCTGTCTGAAAAAGTAGAACTGACATTGGCTAATCTTTCCATACTCAAAACCGGTAAAGCCAAAGCAATACGGTTTAGTACGCTGGAAGCGATCTGTAAAGCACTGGACTGCCAGCCGGGTGATTTACTGGAATATACAAAAGACGATGTCTTATAGCTGAAAAGCCACTTCAGAATACCGTAAAACCCTTGTAAACGTAATGTTTGCAAGGGTTTTGTTATTCTGGAAACGTAAAATAAGCCGGAGATTGAGCAGCAAAATTGCAATACAATACTTGCAAATATTTGAAAATAAAACAGAATTATAAGAATGTATTAACTTTTTATACGGTCTGTTTTGAGTAAATTTATAGGATAAAACATTTAAAAACAATATCATGAAAGCAGTACGATATTATGGACACAAAGATGTAAGGATTATAAATGATTTAGAAAAACCGACTCCGTCCGGAGATGAAGTATTATTAAAAATCGGGGGAGCCGGTGTGTGCCATTCCGATTTGCATATCATTGACGACGGAATCGTTTCCGGTGTTACGTTTACATTGGGACATGAAAATGCAGGATGGATAGAGGAGATCGGGCAGGATGTAAAAGGATTTAAAAAAGGAGATGCGGTTTTGGTTTACGGGCCTTGGGGCTGCGGACATTGCAAGCCTTGCCAGCATTCGCAGGAAAACTATTGCGACCATCAGTCGGAACAGGCTTTTGGCGGCGGATTAGGACTTAACGGCGGTATGGCCGACTATATGCTGGTGCCATCTTCCCGTTTATTGGTGCCTATCCATGATTTGGATCCGGTTATTGCCGCACCGCTAACCGATGCCGCACTAACGCCTTATTCGGCTATTAAACGCTCTCTGCACAAATTAATGCCGGACGAGTATGTGGTGGTTATCGGAGTTGGCGGATTGGGGCATGTTGCGTTACAGATTTTATCGGAAATGAGCGGTGCTACGATCATTGCCTGCGATATCACTCCGGAAAGACTGGAATTTGCAAAACAACTCGGTGCCGGTTATGCGATTAATTCAACCGATAAAGATGCTGCCGAGCAGATACAAAAGATCACCGGCATTAAAAAAGCAAAAGTCGTAATCGATTTTGTGGGCGCTTCTTCCACAATCGACCTGGGAACAAAAATTGTTGGTCTTGACGGCGATTTAACCATTGTCGGATTAGGCGGCGGAAAATATGAATACAATATGAACGGATTGCCATTCGGCGTGAGTTTAACCAATCCGTATTGGGGTTCCAGAGCTGAGTTAATCGAAGTGATAGGTCTTGCCAGACAAAAGAAAATCCATATTGAAGTAGAAAAATACAGCCTGGATCAGGCACTTGAAGTGTATGATAAATTACGACATGGCCAGATAAAAGGAAGAGCTGTACTTGTTCCTTAATGTTTGCCGGTATTCGATATAAAACGAAAAACCTTGCCGCATGGACAAGGTTTTTTTATTGCGGAAAAAGAAAGCCGATCTGGTGACGTATGCCAAACCGGATTGGCTTATTTAAAATTGTAAATCAGTCCCATTCCATACTGATGATCACTGTAAAAGGGAGCAATCATTGCCGCTTCTTTCTTTTTTGATTTAAAGATTTTGTTGTTTACATACGGAAAGATCCAATAGGCCACTTTGGTACTCAGTATGCCAATACCGGCTCCCATGGCCACATCGGTAAGCCAGTGTTTGTCGTTATACATCCTGAAAAAACCGGTACCGGCGGCTACAGCATATCCGGAAAGGCCATACCAGATGGAAACATCCTTATATTCCTGCCATAAAAATTCTGCTCCGGCAAATGCAGTTGCCGTATGCCCGGAAGGAAAGGAATTGTTTCCGCTTCCGTCCGGTCTTTCAATCTTTGTAAGGCTTTTTAAACCCAATACGCTGCCCGACATCAGTAAATAGGAAGTCCCCAGAATAATGCTTCGGTCCTTTAGGTTGTGCTTCCCTTTTACACCCATCAGGTTTAAACCGTACACGGCTGCGGCAGGTGCATATTGGCTAAAATCGTCAATGGTGATTTTTTTATCAATGTTTTCCGTTACTTCATCCTTTAATTCGGAATTCCAGTATTTTATGGCGTCACTTTCAATACCAATAATACCGTATGTCATTAAAGCTGCCGGAATGATGAGCTGTTTGTAATTGAACTTTAAAGCTTGCGGCTGCGGAATAGCAGTAATAGCAATACTGTCGGTTTTAACCTGTGCACATCCGGATGCAACTGTAAAAAAGCATCCGATAAACAAGACGGAAATGGAGAAAGCTTTCATGGGGTATCCTTTAAAATTAAGTATTGTTAGAGTTTATAGTTGTAACCAAGGCGGATTACCTGTGTTTCATAGTAATCGCGGCTTGTATAATTAAAACCGTCACCTTGTATCTCTTTTTTGATAACTAAAGTGCTGAATAGATCGGAAGCATTTAAAAACAATTCGCCTTTCTGTATGCTTTTTTTGATGCCCATATCAACAGAAAACCGGCTTTCGATTTTTCCCTGCGGAATTATATCCGGTAACAAATAGGTTGTGGTGAGCTGCAGATCGAAATCTTTCGGCAAATTGAAAATGGTGTTCAGCTTCGTATTCCCGGAAAATTGCTGCTGTTTTTCGGCGCTGAAAGTATGCGTAACAGGATATTTATTTGTTACGGTAAAAGCATCGATCTGATTTTCATAAAAATTAGCATTGAGATTAAACTTCAGCCATTGTGTGACTTCCTGGGATATCACCGATTCGATACCGGTATTATAGCTTTTGTTTACGTTTTGAAAAATATTATAAATCAGATTGCTTCCCGGAACGGTACTGGCAATACGGGTAATGGTTCCATTGGCAAACCGATGGTAGAGCGCCGTATAGAAACTACCGCTTTTCCAGTTGTTTTTATAACCAAGTTCCAGCGTATTGGTAAACTGCGGACGCAGGTCCGGATTACCGACTTTAATGATTTCGGCATCATCATATTTCGGGAAGATACGGATATCGATTTCATTCGGACGGTCCACGCGGCGGTTGTAAAAAAACGACAGCTTGTTTCGGGTATTGATTTTATAGGCAAACCGGACATTCGGAAAGGGCTGTGTATAGTTATACCCGTTACTGGTATAGGTGTTGTGTTCCGGATTTACATCATATTGCAGGTTTACATATTCCAGGCGCAGACCAATTTCGGCTTCCAGTTTTTTATTTTCAAAAATATAGTTTCCGTACAGGGCGGGAATCGTTTCTTTATAGGTTGCCCATCCGCCGGCATTAACATCCAAAGGCGAATTTACACCCGGAAAAAACTGCATGTTCGTTGGGATTTCCCGTCTTCTGAATTTCAGACCGCCTTCAATACGGCCATATTTTAGCGGACGGATATAATCGGCTGTAAAATCGGTTACATGTTCGTCCGACAGTAGTTTAAAGGCATCTTTCCCGGTAAAATCCGGCATAATATTGTCGAAAAAATATTTTTCATCTTCGCGGTGGAAGGTATAATGAAGTCCGATATTCAATAAATGCCCGGCTTCTTTAAATTTATGCTGATAGGTACCGGAAAACATCGCGGTTGTTTTTAATTCGTCTTCCAGAAACTGCCATAAACGATGGCGTTCGGTTAAATCGGCATTAAAAAAAGGTTCGTCACCGCGATCAATTATTTTCTCACTGCTGAATAATCCGGAAACGGTCAGCGTATTGCGATCGTCAATATTCCAGTCTGTTCCGGCTTTTAACGTTAGAAACCCGGTATTGCGATTCCGCTTTGTTTGCTGGTTAATAACCGTTCCGTCATTGTATGTACGGGTAACAAACTCGTTTTTATTTAAGGTATGGGTGTACAGGTAATCTCCCTGAAAGAAAGCATTAATGTTGTTTTTGCGGTAGTTCAGGGAAACGGAAGGATTTATTTTTGGTGTTGCCTGATACTGCGGACGTATGGTAGGCAAATTTTCATGTCGCTCCCATAAAGCGCCCAATCCGGTTGTAAAACCCACTTTCCCGTTAAAGCCCTGTTGCTTGTTCTTTTTATAGATGATGTTGATAATACCGGCATTACCGTTAGCATCATAGCGGGCAGACGGATTGTTGATAATCTCGATTTTTTCAATAGCAGAGGAAGGAATATTGTCCAGTCCGGACTGGCCACCAAAGCCGGTCATGGCCGTTTGTTTGCCGTCGACTAAAACGGTAACCTTTTCATTTCCCCTAAGCTGCACCTTTCCGTCCTGGACGGTAATTCCCGGTAAATTTTGCATCGCCTGCAGTACCGAACCTCCGGCCTGGCTGATATTGTCTTTTACGGCATAGGATTTTTTGTCCATTTTTTCCGTATTGTCATCCGGTTTCGCCGCCGTTACAATCACTTCATTTAAAGCGGTTACGCTTTCTTCCAGTTCCACGGCAGGAATATCGAGATAATCACTGAGAGTTCCCACAAAAAGCGGTACCGTTCTGGACGTATAGCCAATAAAGGAAACCTCCAGGATATAGCTTCCGGGACTAAGGTCGGTAAGTTTGAACCGTCCTTCTTCACTGGTAACGGTTCCGGTTACAAAAACAGCTTCTTTTTCTGTTTTAACAACAACATTTACAAAGGGTAAAGCTTTTTTATGCGAATCGTTTACAACACCGGAAACAGTAACTTTTACCGTTTGGGCAGTACATAAGGTTATTCCGCCGGGTATAAAAAACAGCATAGCGGATAAGGCTAAAATTTTGAAGAATGATTTTGGAATAGCAAAACATGGGAGGGCTTTCATAGTCTGATCATATTAATTTACAGACCAAAGTTCCATACCAATTTAGAAGATATTCTGAATTCTTAGAATGTTACTGAAAACAGATGCTTATTTTTTTCGAAGGAGTAAACAATCTGCCAATGGTAACGGTTGCAGATCTCTTTGACAATTGCCAGTCCCAAACCGCTGTTTGTCGTAGCCGATGAGCTCACGGAAAAACGTTGGAATAATGTATTTTGCCGTAGCGGATTATTTCCGGAGTTTGAAAAAGTCAGTTTCCCGTCCTCAATGGTTATTGTAATGCTGCCATTGGTGCTGTTATGGCGTATTGCGTTTGTTAGCAGGTTGTTGATTAGTATTTCCAGCAGCGATTTATTGCAGGAAATAAGTACGGAAGCCTTATTTTGAAAGTGTAATGCGATGTTTTTATCGGTAATATAATCAGCCAGCATTTCGATACTTTCATCCAGAATGGCGGTAATGTTTACCGTTTCGATATCTTCAAACTGCTGGTTTTCAATTTTGGCAAGCAATAAAAGGTTCTTATTGATCCGGCTCACTCTGGATAAAGGCACATTAATGGCATTCAGGATCAGCAATTGTTCACTGGTAATATCTTTGTTTTGCAGTAATAAATCGGTTTTGGATTTCAGCACTGCCAGCGGTGTCTGCAGTTCATGAGAAGCATTTTCAATAAAGGTCTTCTGTAAATGATAGGCGGTAATATTTTTAGCAATGAGTTTTTCCAGTTCTTCATTGAGCTCTTCAAATTCGGCAATATCAGATTTTTCAAACTGAATGTTTTTGTGCTTTGTTAAGTCAAAGGCTTTTAATTGGGTGAGGGTATTTTGGAAAGGGCGCCAGATTCCTTTGGCAATTTTTTTATTGAGTACAATAAAGCCAATTACCAGTAAGCTAAAAAAAACGAAAGTAACCAGGGCAATCGCCAGCAGTGTTTCATCGGTTTCTTCAACATTGGTTTCGACTGTTAACCGGTAATGTTTCCCGGCAATGGAAACGGGAGCAACAAGTCCTCTGAAACGATCTTTTTCGAGTATATTACCGTGTTTGTTTTCCCGTATCACGGTATAAATACTGTCCCGGATAAGGGTATTGTTTTCAGACGGAACCAAAGTGGTCCCGGGCTGCATGATATTCCAGAATTTCAGGATGGTATCCATTTTTTGTTTTTCGATGCTCACGGTTTGCAGCCGTTCGTCAATACGGTCTTTTATGATCTGGTTGTGTTCGTCCAGTTCTTTGATCCAGATATAATCCACAACATAGTAGTAAACAGGAATACTGCCTATCAGCGTAAGCAGTGCATATAGGGTAAATGCCTTAAAAGGTTTGTTCAATAATTTACTCATATTTCCCATTTATAACCGGTTCCGTAAATCGTTTTTAAATAGTGATCACAATTGGCTTCCAGCAGTTTCCGTTTTAGATTTTTGACATGCGCATAGACAAAATCATGATTGTCGAACATGTCGGCTATATCGCCGGATAAGTGTTCTGCGAGGGCACTTTTGGAGATCACTTTGTTTTTGTTGCCAATAAAGAAAATCAGCAGGTCAAACTCTTTTTTCGTTAACGTGATTATGGTGTCGTGAATGTGAACGGTTTTGGCGAGTAAATCGATACGCAGCTCATTGAGTACAATTGTATTGGAATTGTCAAACTGTTTTCGTCTGATGACAGAGTGGATCCTTGCGGCCAATTCGGAGTGGTGGAATGGTTTGGCGAGATAATCGTCGGCACCAAGCTGTAAGCCTTTTATTTTGTCCTCTAAGGAATTCTTAGCCGAAAGTATAATAACACCTTCCGATTTATTTTCGTCTTTTAAAAAATCCAGTATTTTAAGGCCGTCACCGCCGGGCAGCATTAAATCCAGTAAAATACAATCATAATTGTAAAACCGGATTTTGTCAAGTGCCTGATCATAAGTAGCCGCTATCTCACACAAATAGTTTTCACCGGACATATATTGTGCTATATCCAGAGCCAGTTCCTTTTCGTCTTCGATAATAAGAATTTTCATGTAGCTAAGATACGGGTTCAATTTCGAAGAAATTCTGAAGAAAGCAAATTGTTATTGTAAAATGAAGCGATTAGCCGATAAGGAATTACTGTTTTTTATTATTTAATATCCACGAGACTGTATTTTTCCACTTCTTTCGTTTTGTCATTAAAGATTAATTTGAATTTGGAAGTGCTGCGGATATAATAATGTGAAATATCATCTTTGCTGATCAGAACAGAATCCGTTTTATTTGAAATAACGTCCATGCTCAGGTGACTTTCTTTTGCTGTACGGGCATCATTCTGTGCCGCAGTACTAAGGAAAAGCACTAAGATAAACAGGTAACCGTATATGGCATGTTTGTTATAAAACACAAACACGGTACTAACGGTAAGCAGCAGTAATGAAAAAAACAAAACCTGTAAATTGTTAAAACCGGTTACTTTCAATACGGCTGTAGTGGCAATCAACGCCAGGCCAATAACAGCCAGAACAGTCCTGTGCCATTCGGGGCGCAGGGTTATCAGTACGGTTATGGCCATTGGAACGGCAATTAAGATACTTTGTAAAAAGAATACATCTTTGTCAAACATCAGATAGACAATGTCGTCAAAGCAATAGCAAAAGCGGAAGTAATTGGTATGGAAATAGGCAAGAAACTGACTCCAGTACAGCAATATACTTAAAGGAAGTATGGCTGTAAAAGCGATAAATACGTTTGAGAAATTCAGCGTTTCAAGATCTATCCGTAAATTTTTTATCTGCTTATCTATTCGTACAAATTTAAGGCGTGATTCCTTATTGAATTTTTTGAAATAACCGAAGAAACGGTTAGTTTGGTTTAAAGATTGCATGGCAATAGCGTTAAGTTGTGTTAGGTTCTTTTGGGGCAAAATAGTTATATTGATTACCAGCTATTTTTCTTTTTGTTATTTCTGTAACAAAAAGAAATAATAATAACTTGCGATTACAATATTAACTTTAATCGTGCAATTATTGAATTTATTATACAAAATGTTAAGAAAAATATTTTGGTGTAATTCCGGACATTGAGTATGAATAAAAACAGTACCGATTTATTTTGATAGCGATGCAACCAATTCGTGCTTTAGAATACCATCCTTAACGGATTTAATCGAAAATACAGAAAATATTCCGTCGATTTAGGAGATTGTCGCCTGAGGGCATGTAAAATTAAAACATTTTTTTTAAGTAAAAAAATAGTAATTATTACAAACAGGTAGGTTTTTATTAACTAAATTTGTCACCATTATTATATTTACTGTTATTTAACGGCACAAATTAACAATTTGCGTAGCTGTAAGTAGGTAAAAAGGTAAACAATATTTCCCCCCTCGTTTACCCCTTAAATCTACAATTTGAAAGAGTCCGGAGTGTTTTATTCAGACAAGCTGTCTTGATCAGGTTGTTTTATCATTGTTGTTACGCTGAAGCATATATCCTCAGCACTTCCCCCCAATAACGGTTTGATAAAAAGTGTTTTAAAGATTAAAGCACAAGAAAGTATTGGGAAATTCCCTTGGAACAGATTAATTAATAAAAGAAATAATTCCTATGAAAAGAGCCCTACTTTTCATGCTGTTATTCGTGTCAGTAGATGGTATTCCCCAGAATAACATTAATGCCATTGACCGTTTGTTTAAACATGCAGTTAATATCGAGAATGAAAACCCGCTTCTGGCGCAATCGGAAGCTTTAGAAGTTATTCTGCTCTCCCGCCAGCAGCACTATAAAAAAGGGCTGATGCTGGGTAACCTTTTTATAAGTGAGAGCTATGTTCGGAGTAAAGATTGGGAGAAAGCACTCTTTTATGCTACAGAAGCCGAGAAAAACACTGCTGCTACGGACAGCTATTATATGTCAAAAGCACTGCGCTTAAAAGGTTTGGGGCTTGGTCAGCTGGGATTTTACCAGACCGCAACAACGCAGCTGGATAAAGCGGTGTATTATGCGAATAAAATAAAAAATGAAAACGATAAAAACAGGAGTCTGGGGTTTATTTATGCCGATTTTGCAATCAATCATGAAGAAAAAGACCAGCAGGAAGATTCGGTAAAGTTTTTTTATGAAAAGAGCCATACCTTTTTTATGAAAATGGGCGCTACCAACCCTCATAAAAACAGGTGCCTTGCCTTTTCCAATGTAAATTTAGGTTCCTTTTACCTGAAGAAGCGGCAGTTTCAAAAGGCTGAAACCCATCTGCAATTTGCTGCGGAACACGCAAAAAAGCTAAAACTGGACTTTATCAAAATTCAGGCGCTTTCCGATCTGGGTTCGCTGCACTATTACCAAGAAGACTATCTAGCTGCTAAAGAATATTACCTGCAAGCCCTTTCGGAAGCGAAAAACAAGCAGCGTACCTTTTATATAAACGACCTCTATTACAACCTTTTCCGGGTATATGCCGAGCTCGAGGTTCCGGATAGTTCGAAATATTACCGCATACAATATATCGCGCTGAATGACAGCCTGGCAAACTTTCACAAAAGAGCTGTTAAAACATCATTACGGCTCTTTTTAGATGAGGAACAGGATCACATGCAGCTGAGCTTTAAAAAACTCTCTTTTATTATTGTTATATGTGTATTGGTTATCCTGTTATCCTGCATTTACATTAAAATCAATTATAAAAAATTCAGTAAGACGCTGCTGAAAAAGTGGGAAATTGAAAAACTTTTAAAAGAAAAAAGAGAACTGATAAAACAACTGAAATCCAGGAGTAAGAATAAGGAAGCAGACACCAAAAAAATAGTACAGCTTGCCATTGAGGGCAGTCCGCTTTTCTTTGTAAAATTTAAAGAAATGTATCCGGAATTTTGCGATAAAATAACCGAAAAATCACCTGCAATAGTGTACAATGAATTGAAATTCTGTGCCTTGCTAAAGCTTAGGTTTTCAACAAAAGAGATTGCAACCTATACAAAAAGTACGTTAAAGGCTGTTGAATCCAAAAAATACAGGCTCCGGAAAAAATTAAACATCCCATCGGAGGTAGACCTGTATGAATGGATCGCAAAAATGTAATTTATACAACGGAACATGAAAAAGAAATACTTGATACTGTTATTTATTCTCGGAACAATATACAGTAGTACGGCTCAAAATTATACCCAAAAACAGGTTGACAGCCTGCTAATAGAGGTACAGCGGCTGGGCGACAGTATTCCCGACAAAGCCATCCTGAAAAGCCTGGAATGTTACAGTTATGCCCTGAAAATAAACTACAAAAAAGGTATGGCACTCAGCGCCCTGCTTGCCGGGAAGAATTTTTTCGATACCAGCCAGTATGACAAAGGGCTTCATTATACCATTAAAGCACAAAAAGCACTGGAAGAAGTAGACGATTACAAACTGTTATCGGAAGCATTCCGGCTAAAAGGCATTTGCTATACGGCGCTGGGATTGTCCCGGGAAGCCGGTATAGAGCTAAAAAAAGGACTGGCTGCGGCAAATGAAATTAGGGTAACGGACGATGCTTTACGGCAAAAAGGACTAATCTATACCGATATGGCGGTAGACTTTGACCGGAACGGCAAGCCAATCGATTCTGTTGTAAAATATTTTACACTGAGTTACAGGCAGTTTGACAAGATCAAAGAAGGAAAAACAAGGGCAGTAACCCTGTCGTTGGCGAGTGCCAATGTGGGCGCCTGCTTTTTAGCCTTAAAACAATACGATTCTGCAAGGATCTATCTTGAAAAAGCAATCTGGCTGGCAGATGAGATACAATACAACTCGGCAAAGCTGTATGCCCTGATTGATTTTGGGAACATGGAACTGGAACGCAAAAACGATGAAGCGGCAGTAGCGTATTACCTGCAAAGCCTTACGCTTGCCAAAAAGCTGAAAAAAGCAGAACTCCTGCGGGATGTTTACCTGAACCTTTCAAAAGCTTATGGCAGACTGGGAGCAGACAAAGAGGAAGAACGGTATTCGGATAACTATATCCGCCTTAACGACAGTATTTTAAAAACACAAAAAAGAGCAGTGGAAGTACCGGTCAGGGAGATTCTACAGACCCGGTATTCCAAATTTGAAAAAGTCAGAACAATAGCAACTGTTGTGGTGATCATCATTGTATTGCTGGCCTTGTTTTTATTCTATTTAACCGTCCGGTTTCACCGTAAGATAAAAAGAGAAAGTAAGGTCATCACCGAAAAAAACGAACGATTGCTGGCCAAAGAAGAGCTATTGCAGAAAGAGGTGATCCTGAACCAGGTGAATCTGGAAAAAATAGCCCAGTTGGCCAAAGAAAATGATTCCGAATTTCTGAACAATTTTGTGGTCATCTATGCCGATTTCTATGATAAACTGGTCAAAGAAGTACCCAACTTAACGGCAGCCGAATTTAAAATCTGTGCGTTGTTAAAATTAGGATTCTCCATTAAAGAAATTGCCTTATATACGGATGTAACGGTTCGTTCGGTTGAGTCAAGAATATTCCGGGTACGTAAAAAAGCGGCTATTCCTTCCGATAAGGACATCAGCTTATGGATCGCAGAATTTTAAGCACAGATGGTACCGGTATATTTATCGGGTAAACAACTTTCAGGGCTTCCGGTATTGTTTTTTAAATGACATTTCGGCTATATTGTCACCAAAAACAGGATTTGACGTACCGGAAAATTGCTATGAAACACTTATTTGTTCCCGGCCGGCTTCTTTTTATACAGGAAGCCGGCTTTTTTTGAGCGCTATTTTCAGGATAAACCAGAAAAGGAAAGCGATTTTTAGGCCAATAAGCTTTGCAACTATTTGTAATACTGTTTTTTAAGTTTGTGAGTAGATGTGAGGGCGTGAAATGTAAGTATTGAATTAAAAATTTACTCACATTTGTTATGAATTCACCGAAAGGGTGTTTCGAAAATGTAATCAGAATAAAAAAATGAAAAATTTTATTGTTTGGCTTTTTTTTAGTGTTTTTATGGTTTCCGTGGTGAGTTACAGTTTTGCACAGGGAACGTTTCCCGGATAGCAATGCGGGATCCGTTTCAATTCGAGTGATAAATGGCTGGTAATGAATAAAATGTAGCTTTTAGGGGATCATGCTTCTGGGAGAGGCAAAGGAAAAAAGGCAAAGAGCAAAGAATAGCAAAAGGCAATAGGCAATAAACAAAGGGTATCACAGGTATTATGGTTTGTTTACGCTTTGAATAGTAATGTGTTGTAAAGGATAACAAATAACAATAGAACAACGGGATTTCCCTTAAAAATATTTAAAATATAGACAGGGGAGTGTATAAACTGTTTATGAGATTTAATGACTTTTTTTATTATCTCCGGATAAGATTATTGAATAATGGCAATCCGCTATGCCTTTCTACTGTATGAAAATAAGGCTTTAGTGTGTTTGATAATTGATTCCGGAGATTTTTAACTATCAGGAATGCGTTTCGTTATGGCTTTATGTGCTATTGCGAAGCTGTAAGCAGGGATAGTAAAGGATGAGTATTACTTTTTTATACATTAATTTTTATTTTTTTGTTTGAGAGCAGCTTATGGATGGGGAATAAGCTGCTCTCTTTTTTTTACAGCAAGATATATAATCTTCTGCTGCGTATTTGAAAACAATACGTTATCATAAGCTGATTGCATAAAAATGACTGTCAGTGTGTTAGTGATATTGTCAGAACTGTTTTACATTAAAAATAGCTGTAAAATGCTAATGTTTCGGCTGTATTTACCGCACTTTTTTTGCCTGAAGAGTATAAGGATGGCATAAATTCCTTTTTTTATCCGGACAACGTTACTTTTTTACTCCTTTTTTGGTACTCAAATGGCATTGTTGTGAGGTTTTGAGTATAAAGAAATAAGATGTTATTGTATTGGTTTTCAGTGTTTTGGTGTTTTTTTTAAGCGTTGCGTATATAAGTGGGGATGCTTATGCGGTATATCTTGTTTAGAATGGCTCACTTTGCATCGAGAAGTTAATGTAATTAGGTGCGGCATCTGGAAAGTGCGGCACTCTTTTTTAAAATCATGAATGTATGAAAAATAAATTTTTACCCTTACTTTTTTTATTGTTAGGTGGTTATGTGACTTATGGGCAGGTTGGTATTGGAATCCAGTCACCTGATGTGTCTGCACAATTGCATGTTGCAGCAACTAATAAAGGGGTTTTAATTCCTAATGTGTCGCTTCAAAGTTTAACGAGCAGCAACCCGATATTAAATAATGGAGGAATACCGAACAGTTTATTGGTGTTTAACAGTGCTACGGCAGGGACGGCACCCAATAATGTGACACCGGGGTATTACTACTGGTATGATAACAAATGGAATCGAATCGTTATTTCCAGTGAAGCAACCCCGTCTGAAGGTGTGGTGATCTATAATCCGACAACAAATATATTTACCTATATTGATGGAAACGGAAATCCGGTTGTAATTGATTTTGAGGCAATTGTTAAAACCTATGAAACGATTACCACATTGGTCAATACAGCCAGTGGTGTGTATATATATACGAGTGAAAATAATACGGCAACCACCATTGATGTGGTCGCCGATGTGATTAACAATGCGAATACGATTCTAAACAGCCCGAATTTTTTAACCGAGTTAACGACTATTATCCAGAGTCAGGAAACACTGACCAGTTTGACGTATGATCCGGCAACACACATCTTAACCTATACGGATGAGGATGGTGTGCCCAATACACTGAACCTGTTAAGTTTGGTAAACGATACGGAAACCTTAACTACATTGGTGTACACTCCGGCAACGCACACACTGACTTATACCGATGAAAACGGTATTCAGACAGTGATTGACTTGACGACACTGGACACGAATAACATCAACCAGACGTTGGCAATCGATACAAACGATAACCTGGCCCTGACCGATAACCAGGGTGTGGTGGTAACGATGCCGGTTACGGATATTTCCAGCAACAATACGTTTATTGATAACCTGACGCAGAATTCAGAGTTTATTACGAACCTGACAACAATTATCCAGAATCATGAAACACTGACCAGTTTGACGTATAACCCAACGGCTAATACACTGACGTATACGGATGAAGACGGTACTGCTAATACACTGAATCTGTTAAATCTGGTAAGCGGAGCGGAAACCTTAACCACTTTGGTGTACACTCCGGCAACGCACACACTGACCTATACCGCAGAAAACGGGGTTGCTACTGCCATTGATTTAACGACACTGGACACGAATAACATCAACCAGACATTGGCAATCGATACAAATGATAATCTGGCTCTGACCGATAACCAGGGTGTGGTGGTAACGATGCCGGTTACGGATATCGCCAGTAACACTACGTTTATCGATAACCTGACGCAGAACTCAGAGTTTATTACGAACCTGACAACGATTATCCAGAATCAGGAAACACTGACCAGTTTGACGTATAACCCAACGGCTAATACACTGACGTATACAGATGAAGATGGTACTGCTAATACACTGAATCTGTTAAATCTGGTAAGCGGAGCGGAAACCTTAACCACTTTGGTGTACACTCCGGCAACGCACACACTGACCTATACCGCAGAAAACGGGGTTGCTACTGCCATTGATTTAACGACACTGGACACGAATAACATCAACCAGACATTGGCAATCGATACAAATGATAATCTGGCTCTGACCGATAACCAGGGTGTGGTGGTAACGATGCCGGTTACGGATATTTCCAGCAACAATACGTTTATTGATAACCTGACGCAAAATTCGGAGTTTATCAATGATATTACGAATATTATTACCACGGAAGGATTAAATAACATTAACCAGAGTTTGGCAATCGATACAAATGATAATCTGGCTTTGACCGATAACCAGGGCGTGATAGTAACGATGCCGGTTGCAGATATTGCCAGTAACAATACGTTTATTGATAACCTGACGCAAAATTCGGAGTTTATTACAAACCTGACAACAATTATCCAGAATCAGGAAACGCTGACCAGTTTGACGTATAACCCAACGGCTAATACACTAACATATACGGATGAAGATGGTACTGCTAATACACTGAATCTGTTAAGTCTGGTAAGCGGAGCGGAAACCTTAACCACTTTGGTGTACAGTTCAGCAAACGGTACGTTGACGTATACCGATGAGAATGGAGATTCTACTGTAGTTGACTTGACCGCTTTAATAAACGGGTTGGATACAAACAACATCAACCAGAGTTTAGCGATTACCAATGATAATCTGACGTTGACCGATAACCAGGGGGTAGCGGTAGCGATGCCGGTAACGGCTATTTCGAGCAATCCTACGTTTATTTCAAACCTGGTAACAAATCAGCAGTTTGTAAATGAAATTACCCAGATTATCGATGCCGAAGAGACTACCACAACCATAACCGGTACTGTTCCCGGGCACCAGATTGCCGTTTATACGGATGAAGACGGTGCCACAACAAACATCAATGAAACGGTAACAGCATTAGCGTACAACGACACAACACATAAACTGGTGTATACGGATGAAGCGGGTACGGCAAACGAACTGGCAATGCAGGATCTGGTGGGCGATGCTGAAACCTTAACCACATTAACGGTAAACGCTTCCGGTAATAGCGGGGCTGGCAGTCTGGATTATAAAGATGAAGACGGAACAACCAATGTACTTGATTTAAGACCGTTAATAAAAGAACCGTGGTTTAGTGTGACGAACAGCATTGGCGCAACATCCAATATGGAAGATGTGTATACTATGGGTTGGGTTGGTATCGGACATGCCGCGCCGTCCGGCTCTTTAAATGAAAAGCTGCGCGTAAACGGGGCGATCACCACGACAAACGGATACTATGCCGATTATGTTTTTGAAGATTATTTTGATGGTGCTTCCGATCTAAAAGCAGATTACAAATTCAAATCGCTGGAAGAAACAAAGGCATTTATAAACAAAAACAGACACTTGCCGGGCATTACTCCAATCACGAAGCTGGAAAAAACAAAAGAAGGATACTCCTTTAACATCTCGGAACTTTCCATACAATCGTTGGAAAAAATCGAAGAATTGTACCTGCACATTATTGAGCAGCAGGGACAGTTGGATGCCAAAGATCAGGAGATAAAAGCATTGCAGGAAAGAATGGACAGCCTTGAAAAAAAGCTGACAAAACTAGGAATGTGATTTGAGGTAGTTTTTCATTTTGGGGAAACTGGTGTTGGTAATAACACTGGTTCCCCGGAGTGAAAGAATATCCGGATAGAACAACAACGGTGAAGAGTCTGCCGGATGGAATAGGAATGAGCAGTTTAGCAGAAAAAGAGGCAGACGCTTTTGTTGTTTCGGTTTGTTTTTCAAACCATATAATTAAGAAGGAGTATGAATAAAACATATATTATGAGGAAATTAAATACTATAAAATCAAATTTTATTCTGGTTTTGCTAATCGGGCTGATTAGTTTGACAGTCTCAGGACAGGTTGGTATTAAAATCAGAGATAACAGTGTTCCGGGCACTCCGAGTAATCCGGCACCGGGCGCTTTATTTGAGGTAGAAAGTAATATGAGAGGAGTATTGCTGTCCCGTATGACAACAGCAGAAAGGGATGCTATTCCAACGAGCTCGCTGATTAACGGGTTGACGATTTTCAATACCACAACCAACTGTTATAATTATTATCAGGAAAGTATACATACCTGGCTGAGTATGTGTGGTACGCTGCCACAGGCAAATTTAGCGGTAGCACAATGTAGCGCCGTAACGGTTCAGGGTGTTTATAAAGCGGGCGAACCGTTAAACCAGACCCATTTTATAACGGTTCCGGTAACGGTAACCCAGCCGGGTACCTATGAAATAACAGGAACAGCCAATGGCTTTTATTTTGAAAAAAGCGGGACTTTTCCAACGACCGGGACTTATACTTTAACGTTACAGGGTGTTGGAACACCGGTAGCGGCAGGAACAGAAACCGTGACGATTTCGATCAATAATGTGGTACAATCCTGTACATTCACGATTACCGTGATTCCGGCTGCTACAGAATTTTCCATGCTTTGCCCTTCAATAACGGTGGGGGGAAGCTATGTACAGGGTGTGGCGCTGAATGCTTCGAATACGCTAACGCTAACGGTAAATGTTACCGCAGCAGGTAATTATATGATCAACACCAATACCGTAAACGGCTATTCGTTTAGCGGTTCGGGTAACTTTACCACTTTAGGCAGCCAGACGGTTGTGCTACAGGGAAGCGGTACTCCGGTAGCTCCGGGAACCAATACAGTAACGCTAACCGGAAGTGCCACTACAGCTGGTAGCTGTACGGTTAACATTACGGTAGCGGTACCACCGGTATCTTATACCATCAATTGCGGCGGTATTACGGTAAGCGGCAGTTATATGACGGGAACCGCAATGACAGCGGCCAACAAAATGACAGTACCGGTAACGGTGGCCAGCGTTGGAAGCTATACCATTTCTACTGATGTGGTTAACGGTATCTCTTTTTCCGGAAGCGGAACCTTTTCAACGGTAGGAACCCAGGTGGTAACACTCATGGCAACAGGTGTACCGGTGGCGGCAGGTTCGTTTCTGTTTACCGTAAGCGGTGTGGGTAACTCCGGAGCCAGTTGTACAAAAAGCATTGCCTTTACCAATATGTACCGTACAATGCGGGTATTGGGATTAGGAATAGGATTAGGACAGCCGGCAACAGCGCAAACAGGCTATTCACCAAAAGAAATACTAATGTCGACGGTAAATTTCGGACCAAGTGGAACGGTACCGGTTCAGGGAATAAGCTTGTTTAATGGCGGTACAAACCAGGGATATTCTCTGAAAAGCACTATCAACACTTATAATATTGATATTGTTATTGTAGGAACAGGATATAGCCCTTCTGCGGAAACGACTTCAGTATTGAACAATTTTGTCAAAAATAAAAAGGGAGTACTGATCTATGCATCAAATGAAAGCAATTTTACACAGGAGCAGAATTTGGTAAACACCATCTGTGGAGCTTCGGCAACCATTAATGCGCAGGGAGGAGGTTCTATTTCGGCAACTGTTACAAGTGTATCCGATCCGATACTAAACGGTCCTTTCGGAAATATTCAGGGATTAAAATTAGGTCAGGATGGAAGTGCCCAGCGTAATTACATTACAGGCGGACTGCCGGCAACGGTAGCACCACTGGCAATTCATCCGACATTGGCAGGTGTATTTGCATTCAAACATAATACATTAGGATTCTTCTACTGCGGAGACGGAGTCTGGGCGTCAGGAAGTTCAACCCACGAAAATTTATATAGTTATCCGGCTAAAATTGATGCAAGCGGCAGACCGCAGCCAAAAGCCTATGCTCCTCCGGGAACCACAGTATACAACAGTTTACTTTATGCAAATACATGGGCATGGGCAATTAAATATGTTCAGGAAAATACAGATTCAGGCTATTTGATTCCTTAATTGAATTTAATGGAATCAGAGCAAAGCGTTGCTCTTCCGGCGGGCTGTCAATACAGTACCCGGTTGTGAGGAGCAACTGCTATAAATCCGGCGGGCAACAGGAAGATGGAAAGTTCCGGTAAAGTAAACCCAAAACAATACTTTAATTCAGGCTAACTAACTAAAAAATAATTATGACATCTTCTTTGGAAAAAACGTTTTGGATGCTTTTCGTCTGTCTGACCTCCTTTTTTATAAAAGTGAATGCTGCTGTTAAAAAAGAGGAAAAGAAGATCCCGTTAAGCATCACGCTGGCCTCCGGTTACAGCATCAGTATTACCGTTCTGGTCCAGGACGGCATCGGGCAGAAAAAGATTATCTCCGGTAAAACCATTCCGAAAGGAAAGAAAGAGATTTTCAGGATACCCGATAAATACCTGTCCGGAGAGGTGATACTCCAAACGGAATATGTGAAAACAAAAGGAGACGTCCGAAAGAAGAGAATGCATTTTTTAATTGTAAAAGAAGCTTTGAATATCGTGATAGACCCGTTAGGAAGTGCTTTTTTACAGTTTGAAATGTCCGATCTGGAAAACCCGGTTTTTTCCGGTTTTTTACAAGAGCAGGAAAACAGAGTGGAAGCCATACAGGCACTGGAACACGTGCTTGCAGGGAAGACAAAACCGGTAAAAGAAAGACAGGCTCAGGAGCCGTATGAAAAATACCGGCAGGCGGTAGCGGAATACAATGACTGGATTAAAAAAGAAGCAGCAAGGCACCGGGAACTGTATGTTTCGCATCTGTATGTTTTTTTCCGGTATCCGGAGTATCGTTTTGATAAAAAAGGAATCAGGATTCCGGACAGTATTGTGGAACAGTATTTTGACAATATGGATTTTGAAGATCCGCTGTTGGTCACCACCAACCGGCTGTCAAAGTATTTCCAGAACTATATTGACCTGTTTACGTTGCAGTATCCGGAAGATTATGATGTTCAGGACAGCCTGGTGCTGGAAGTTTCCCGCAATATCGTGGGAAAAGTATATGCCGGGCATCCGTTGGTATACGGCTGGGCAGTAGATTTTTTATATAAAGGCATTGAAAGGGGGCAATATCCCAGAGCGATGGCCTACATTGAAAAAGTAGCTATGGAAGGGAATTGCTGGGTAAACAATGTGGAACTGGTCCGGTTAAAACTGAAAGGATCCAAGTATTTGAATGTGGGCGATAAAGCGCCGGATTTTGTTTCCAGAACAGAGCCCCGGTCGAATTACCTGAGTCCGAAATTCCAGTTGTACACAACCCTGCCCACAAAACCGTACCGGCTGATTGTTTTCTGGCTGGCCGGCTGCGGACATTGTCTGGATCAGATTAGGGAAATGGCTTCCTTTACCAGGCTAAAGAAGAACAGTGATTTGCTGGAAATCATCGCCATTAATATTGACGAAGATGAGGAAGCCATTCCTTTAAGAAACAATATTATAACCGCTAATCCGGATTGGGTGCAGCTGGTGCTTGATGGCGGCGTTTCAAATGAAATTGCCAGAAATTATGTGGTCTATCAAACCTTGACAATGGTACTGCTGGACAGTAAAACCAATGAAATTAAAAGTATTCCGAATGATCTGATCGAACTGGAGGAAAGCCTTCCGTACAATTAGTCAGATAGGACATAATGATAGTTAACTTTAAAAAATAACAGAATGAAATTTTATTTAAGTGCCGTTATTTTATCACTTTTTTTTACCGGCAGTGTTGCTGCCCAGACCATCAATACCGGTGATCTGAAAATCAACCCGGGAACGGTTTTTTCAACTCATTTTGATTTTGACAATGAAGTAACCGGTGATGTCGTAAATGACGGTGAATTGATACTTCATGGTAATTTCAATAATGACGGTTTATTCACCTTTACGCCTTTATCCAATTCGGGATTTACCCGTTTTGAAAGCAGTTCGGGCGCGCAGACCATTTCCGGCTCGTTGCCCAGTGAATTTTACAGTGTGCTTTTTAACAATAATACCATACAGCCGGCCTTTCTGCTCACCGGGGCTATTTCTATAGCCGGAAATGCAGATTTCTATGAAGGTATTGTAGATGTAGACGGTTCCGGCGGAGAAATTGTTTTTGAAGCAGAGGCTACCCAAAGCAATACAAGCGACGACAGTTTTGTGGACGGTACCGTAGGGCGGAAAGGCAACAATGCGTTTGAATTCCCTTTTGGTGATGCCGGTTATTTCAGACCGATGGCCATTAGTAGCAGCGGTAGTCCCGGTAATAGTTTCGAAGGGCATTACTACCTGGAAGGTTCCGATGCTTTATATCCGAACAACCAGCGGCAATCCATTATCGAACAGATAGACAAAACGGAATATTGGAAATTTGAAAGCCAGGAAACCAGTATTGATCTGGCTTTAACCTTAACCTGGAATGAAAATACTACTCCGGCAACCTTTATTAACGGAAACCCGGATACGGTATTCGCCATTGTGCGCTGGGACGTAGCGGATGCCGAATGGAAATTCTATCCGTCGGCAGTAGATCCGGCCAATAAAACGGTAACGGCAGCCATCAGAAATGACGGGATTTTCACGCTGGCACGGGTTTATGAAGACACACCGGACAACATCGTTATCTACAACGGGGTTTCCCCGAATGGCGACGGGATGAACGATTACTTCTTTATTGACGGTTTAGCCGATTTTCCGGATAACTCGCTGGAAATCTATAACCGATGGGGTGTGAAAGTATATGATACGCAGGCGTATGGAATTAATAACAACTGGTTTTGGGGTATATCAGAAGGAAGAACAACAATTAATAAAGGAGAGAAACTGCCAACGGGCACTTATTTCTATGTGCTGAAATATGTCACCTTAATGGGCAGAACCAAAGACAGGGTGGGCTATTTACAGATAAATTAACTGTTTCCGGGAAAAGTAAAGAAGCAAGAATATACTGTATTCCGGATTCAAAAAGAGAAACCTATGAAAAAAAATATTATGCTGCTGTTAATCGCTGTAATGGGTATGAATAGTTACGGGCAACAGGATTCGCAGTACACACAATACATGTACAATACAATGAATATCAATCCCGGTTATACAGGAACCAGGGGAGTAATGAGCATACTGGGACTGTACCGCACCCAATGGGTAGGGCTGGAAGGCGCACCTAAAACCGGTACGTTTACGATTCATTCCCCCATAACGGCCAGCGGCCAGGGATTGGGATTTTCGGTAGTCAACGATCAGATTGGCGTATCGAAAGAAACAACGGTATCGGCCAGTTATTCCTATCCGATTCAACTGTCCGCTACGGTAAAACTGTCATTAGGGATCAGTGTTTCCGGTAACTTTTTGGAAGTCGATTATAACCGGCTGACCATTCACGACAATCCCGATTCGGAATTGCGGGGAGTGATCAACCAGACGTCGCCGAATGTTGGAGCCGGAGCCTATTTTCATGCCGAAAAATGGTATGCCGGACTATCGGTTCCCCGTTTTCTGGAAACCGAATTCTATGACGATATACAAACTTCGGTAGCGACAGAAAAAATGCACTTTTATGTGATGGGAGGGTATGTTTTTGACCTGAATGAAAGCCTTCAGTTCAAGCCGGCAGCAATGGTTAAAGCCGTTAACGGTGCTCCGCTGGCGGTAGATATTTCGGCCAATTTCCTGTTTAATGAAAAATTCACTTTAGGAGTGGCGTACCGTTGGGATGCTTCCGTGAGCGGTATGGCAGGTTTTCAGATCTCGAGAGGACTGAATATTGGCTATGCCTATGATTTTGATACCGAGAGACTGGGGAAATACAATTCCGGATCGCATGAAATTTTCCTGCGCTTTGATTTGATTTCGCCTCTTAAAGCCAGAATGATGTCACCAAGATTTTTCTAACTAACATGTAATTCAATAGATATGATATTAAATAGAAATCTGGTATTGGTTTTACTTTTCGGTTTAAGCAGTACTGTCGGATTCTCACAAAAACCGGATAAAAGACTGGAAAAAGCCAACAAAAAATATGAGGAGTTTTCCTTTATTGAAGCCCGGAAATTATACGGACAGCTGGTTGAAAAAGGCTATACAACCAAAGAAGTATACGGCCGTTTGGGCGACACCTATTATTTTAATTCGGACTATACCAAAGCCCTGGAATGGTATGCCAAACTAATGGATCTGGGCGGAACACCGGCTCCGGAATACTATTTCAGGTATTCGCAGGCGTTACGCGCCAATCAGGATTATTCCCAGGCATTAACGGCTATGGAAAACTATTATTCCAAAATGGGAAAAGAGGAAGAAGCTAAAAAATGGCGGTTAAAAGAATATATGGCCGCAATAGCGGAACAGTCCGGACGGTATGATGACATAACGGAAGCAAGGATAAATTCCGGTTTGTCCGACATGGGGGCAGCTTTAGTACCCAACGAAGAAACCATAAAGCAGGCGGGAGAAATTGCGCAGTTTGAAAAAGAAGAAAAAGCAAGAATAGCCAGGGAAAAAAAAGAGCAGCGAATGGATGACGACGAGCGTGCCCTGGCAGCAAGAAGTGAAACCGCTGCAAAAAATAAAAATAAGGAAGATGTGCCGGTAAAAGTATTTGAGCAGCTGCCCAAATACAAGGAAATTATCTATGCAACAGCAAAAGATTCCGGTGTTTTTATCAAACGCAAACACAACTGGAACGAAAAGCCGTTCCTGAAATTATATACCGCAACGATTAACAATGAAGGAAGACTGGAAAATGAAAAGAAGCTGCCCGGCGATATTAATGCCCGGTACCACCAGAGTACACCGGTAATTACGAAAGACGGCACCATGATGTATTTTACCCGTCTGGAATTGTATCACAACAAAAAAACAGCCGGAAAAAATAAAAAGGAAGTCAGCCAGCTAAAACTTTATCAGGCACAGAAAATCAACGGGGTCTGGACAAATATTGTACAGCTTCCGTATCCGATAAATGTAGATGGCGCTTCTTCCGGACATCCGGCTCTAAGCCCGGACGACAGCCAGTTGTTTTTTGTTTCCAACCGGAAAAATAAGATGGGAAATACCGATATCTATGTGGTAAACAGGAAAAAAGGCGGCGGTTTGGAATCAAAGGTGGAAGCACTGGACGACAAGATCAACACACTGGGCAGGGAAACCTTTCCTTTTGTAGACGATAACGGAATATTATATTTTGCTTCAGACGGGCATCCCGGTATGGGTGGTCTGGACATTTTTGCTGCGGCAAAAGACAGTAACGGTACCTATGTGGTGGTCAATATCGGCGAACCGGTTAATTCGGTCTATGACGATTTTGCCTACGTGATTGACAACGAAACAAAAAGAGGCTTTTTTACCTCGAACAAACCGGGTGGCAGCGGCGATGATGATCTGTATGAATTTCTGGAAAACAAGCCGATCCGCTTTCCGTTTAACCTGAATGCCGTTTATTTCGGTACGGTAAAAGACAGCATGACAACGGAGCCGATAGCCGGCGTGAGCGTGGTTATTTTCAACGAACGGAATGAAAAAATCAAAACGGTTTTAACGGATTCACTCGGAAAATATACACTGGATCTGCCACCGCTCAGAAACCATACGTTCCTGTTTAAAAAGAAAGGATATGCTTCCGAGAAAGTGCTTGTGGACGGGGTGAAAATTTCAGAACGCAAAGAAATATCGGTAGCCTTGTTTAACGAACTGTCGGTAATTGTGGACGATAAGGTCGTAACCCTGAAAGAAGGGGATGACCTTACGGAAAAACTAAAACTGAATCCGATTTATTTTGATTACGGAGGCTACAGCATCCGGAAATCATCCGAAAAAGAACTGGATAAAGTGATTGACCTGATTAAGAACCGTCCGAGTATTTCCATTGAAGTCCGTTCGCATACAGACAGCAGAGGGAAGGATGACTTTAACATGAGGCTTTCCAAAAACAGGGCAAAAGCGACCATCGATTATATTATCCATAAAGGTGCTATTTCTCCGGAAAGAATTTGGGGTGACGGTTATGGAGAGTCACAGCTGATTAACAATTGCGGTAATGGTGTGAAATGTACAGAAGCCGAACATGAGCTTAACCGGCGTTCGGAATTCATTATTATCCTGAAAGATCAGGCACCGGAAAAAGAATAAATAAAATAGACTGTATTAGTAAGATTTACCAATCTGTTGTTTTGATATAGCCTTCTTTCCTGCATTGTCTTGATTTATGGTACCATCGCGGTTTTTTAATGGGGGTTTAAGAAATCAATTTGTTTGGCCATAATAGTATGATGTGATCTTAGAAGAACGTGACAGGGAAGAGGTGCTATATTTATGAGCATACTGGAGATCTTAGTAAGAATAGTGTTGACCGGTAGGGTCACACAAAGTGAATAGCTTTAGCAGGAAGTTAGTTTTTTTTGGTTTTTAGGATTTACCACGGGACTGCAACCAGTGGTAAATTAAAGAAGGGGCTTTATGCCCCTTCTTTTAATAAAGGTGGTTGGTTATAGCATGACGTTTAAAAAGGAATTACAGGTAGCAATACGAAAAAAGAGATTGATATGGAAGCTAAAAGGATTAGGGTAACGGGGAAATTAGGGCGGTATATCAGCATATTGCTCACGGTATTTTTAGTGATTGAAGAACTGTTCAAAGGCATTGACCTGATTACCGGAAAGCCCGGCCTGGTCGCCATTTTTTATGAATGTGGTTTTTCTACTGAGGGGATTATGGTATTGGGAATCGTGACCGTTTTAAATACCGTTATAATATTGTTTCCGGCTGCATTTGTATGGGGCTGTTTTTTAATGGCCTCGCGATTTGTGGTCATAAGCGGTTTCTATTTGCTGGAACACCATGTCAAAGCGGCGGTTGCAGAAGGAATCTTACTGCTTTTGGTCTTGCTGCTGCTGCGGTTGGGACATCCTTTTTCGCTTTATTACCGGAATAAGAAAAACCTCCGCTAAAAAAATACCTGTAGAAATGTAATAACTATAGCGCAGTATTTTGTTTTTTTTAAACATTATTCTAAATATTATTTGTATATCTCAAAATAAAGCTTTATGTTTATCCTGTTGTAATACAACAATATACGCTCCCCATTAAAATAACATACGGTTATCACTCCCCATATAACCAAAACAAACAGCAACAGGAATAGCCTTTTGCTGCACCGGGTGTTTTTTGTGTAAACCCACAAAAAAACTGCCCGGT
>NZ_MKTM01000001.1:0-4851 GCF_001898245.1 Flavobacterium sp. 40-81 | reverse complement strand
GAGTAAAAAGGTGCTACTTTTGCACCCGCAATCAAGGCGAAGTTCATTAGATATTGAGGTTGAATCAGGGAGAAAAAGGGATTAAATTTTTTTTCAAAAAAGATTTGGCTAAATGGAATAAAGGTTTTACCTTTGCAGCCCGCAAAAACGGGAAGTTCATTGAGAGATTGAGTAGGATTTTAAAGTTAAGAAGCTTTTGAAAAGCTTGAAAAAAAACTAAAAAAAATCTTGCGAGATTAAAAAAGGATTTCTACTTTTGCATCCGCTAACTGAAAGGCTGGCGGCTCAGAGCTGAGGCTTTGAGGGTAATAAAAAAGAAGACACGTTCATAGACATATTGGATTGACAGCATATAAAGAGAGAGTAAGATTTTTCGAGTAGAAGAATAAGCTAGAAAATTTATCGACAATATTAAAAATATACGATGAAGAGTTTGATCCTGGCTCAGGATGAACGCTAGCGGCAGGCCTAACACATGCAAGTCGAGGGGTAGAGGAAGCTTGCTTCCTTGAGACCGGCGCACGGGTGCGTAACGCGTATGCAATCTACCTTGTACAGAGGGATAGCCCAGAGAAATTTGGATTAATACCTCATAGTGTTATCGAATCGCATGGTTTGATAACTAAAGTTCCAACGGTACAAGATGAGCATGCGTCCCATTAGCTAGTTGGTGTGGTAACGGCATACCAAGGCAATGATGGGTAGGGGTCCTGAGAGGGAGATCCCCCACACTGGTACTGAGACACGGACCAGACTCCTACGGGAGGCAGCAGTGAGGAATATTGGACAATGGGCGCAAGCCTGATCCAGCCATGCCGCGTGCAGGATGACGGTCCTATGGATTGTAAACTGCTTTTATACAGGAAGAAACCCTACCACGTGTGGTAGATTGACGGTACTGTAGGAATAAGGATCGGCTAACTCCGTGCCAGCAGCCGCGGTAATACGGAGGATCCAAGCGTTATCCGGAATCATTGGGTTTAAAGGGTCCGTAGGCGGTTTAATAAGTCAGTGGTGAAAGCCCATCGCTTAACGATGGAACGGCCATTGATACTGTTAGACTTGAATTATTAGGAAGTAACTAGAATATGTAGTGTAGCGGTGAAATGCTTAGATATTACATGGAATACCAATTGCGAAGGCAGGTTACTACTAATATATTGACGCTGATGGACGAAAGCGTGGGGAGCGAACAGGATTAGATACCCTGGTAGTCCACGCCGTAAACGATGGATACTAGCTGTTGGGCGCAAGCTCAGTGGCTAAGCGAAAGTGATAAGTATCCCACCTGGGGAGTACGTTCGCAAGAATGAAACTCAAAGGAATTGACGGGGGCCCGCACAAGCGGTGGAGCATGTGGTTTAATTCGATGATACGCGAGGAACCTTACCAGGGCTTAAATGTAGAGTGACAGGACTGGAAACAGTTTTTTCTTCGGACACTTTACAAGGTGCTGCATGGTTGTCGTCAGCTCGTGCCGTGAGGTGTCAGGTTAAGTCCTATAACGAGCGCAACCCCTGTTGTTAGTTGCCAGCGAGTCATGTCGGGAACTCTAACGAGACTGCCGGTGCAAACCGTGAGGAAGGTGGGGATGACGTCAAATCATCACGGCCCTTACGTCCTGGGCTACACACGTGCTACAATGGCCGGTACAGAGAGCAGCCACTTAGCGATAAGGAGCGAATCTATAAAACCGGTCACAGTTCGGATCGGAGTCTGCAACTCGACTCCGTGAAGCTGGAATCGCTAGTAATCGGATATCAGCCATGATCCGGTGAATACGTTCCCGGGCCTTGTACACACCGCCCGTCAAGCCATGGAAGCTGGGGGTACCTGAAGTCGGTGACCGCAAGGAGCTGCCTAGGGTAAAACTGGTAACTGGGGCTAAGTCGTAACAAGGTAGCCGTACCGGAAGGTGCGGCTGGAACACCTCCTTTCTAGAGAATGATAGATATTTAGTTTATCGAAAGGGAAATATTACTCTCGCTGTTAGTTCAAATAATACACTTAAGAAAGAAACAGAGTCTCGTAGCTCAGCTGGTTAGAGTACTACACTGATAATGTAGGGGTCGGCAGTTCGAGTCTGCCCGGGACTACTATTTTGATCTTAAGAGAAGGAAATTCTGGAAGTTGGGATTCACAATTTAATTCTGAATTCGAAATTCGGGACAAATTGGGGGATTAGCTCAGCTGGCTAGAGCGCCTGCCTTGCACGCAGGAGGTCATCGGTTCGACTCCGATATTCTCCACGATTCCGAGAGGAAAAACCGTTCATTGACATATTGAGATAAGAAAATATTTAAAAAATAGAAAGCACAGTAATTTTGGGTTCTGCTAGTAATAGTAGAATTTAAGATAAAAGTACAATAAGCAAAATAAGGGCGTATGGGGGATGCCTAGGCTCTCAGAGGCGATGAAGGACGTGATAAGCTGCGAAAAGCTGCGGGGATTGGCACATACGAATTGATCCGCAGATATCCGAATGGGGCAACCCACTATGTTGAAGACATAGTACACCGATAGGTGAGTGAACCCGCTGAACTGAAACATCTAAGTAGGCGGAGGAGAAGAAAACAAAAGTGATTCCGTAAGTAGTGGCGAGCGAACGCGGATTAGCCCAAACCAATGTTGTTACGGCAATATTGGGGTTGTAGGACCACGACATTTCTTGCGGATTGAATTAGAATAACCTGGAAAGGTTAACCACAGAGGGTGATAGTCCCGTATAAGTAAGAGAAGATAAGGATAGTGGTATCCTGAGTAGGGCGGGGCACGTGAAACCCTGTCTGAATTTGGCGGGACCATCCGCTAAGGCTAAATACTCCTGAGAGACCGATAGTGAACCAGTACCGTGAGGGAAAGGTGAAAAGAACCGTGAATAACGGAGTGAAAAAGATCCTGAAACCATACGCTTACAAGCGGTCGGAGCCCTTTCGTGGGGTGACGGCGTGCCTTTTGCATAATGAGCCTACGAGTTACCGTTGCTGGCAAGGATAAGCACTTCAGGTGTGGATCCGTAGCGAAAGCGAGTCTGAATAGGGCGCCATAGTCAGTAGTGGTAGACGCGAAACCGTGTGATCTACCCATGGGCAGGATGAAGCTGTGGTAACACACAGTGGAGGTCCGAACCGGTTGACGTTGAAAAGTCTTCGGATGACCTGTGGGTAGGGGTGAAAGGCCAATCAAACTCGGAAATAGCTCGTACTCCCCGAAATGCATTTAGGTGCAGCGCTGGCTTAAGTTATATAGAGGTAGAGCTACTGATTGGATGCGGGGGCTTCACCGCCTACCAATTCCTGACAAACTCCGAATGCTATATAATGTTTACCAGCAGTGAGGGCATGGGTGCTAAGGTCCATGTCCGAGAGGGAAAGAACCCAGACCATCAGCTAAGGTCCCCAAATGTATGCTAAGTTGAAAAAACGAGGTTTGTCTGCCCAGACAGCTAGGATGTTGGCTTGGAAGCAGCCATTCATTTAAAGAGTGCGTAACAGCTCACTAGTCGAGCGGACGAGCATGGATAATAATCGGGCATAAGTATACTACCGAAGCTATGGATTTGCGATTTATTCGTAAGTGGTAGGGGAGCATTCTAACAGGGTTGAAGGTGATATGTGAGTATTGCTGGACTGGTTAGAAAAGAAAATGTAGGCATAAGTAACGATAATGCGGGCGAGAAACCCGCACACCGAAAGACTAAGGTTTCCTCAGCTATGCTAATCAGCTGAGGGTTAGTCGGGTCCTAAGGCGAACCCGAAAGGGACAGTCGATGGCCAACGGGTTAATATTCCCGTACTACTTATAATTGTGATGGAGTGACGGAGTGATGAAAGTACCGCGAACTGACGGAATAGTTCGTTAAAGCACTTAGCTATAGGCCCTGTAGGCAAATCCGCAGGGACTGGTGAAATGCGATAGTACTCGGAGTCTTCGGACAAAGAGATAGTGTACCTAAGGGCTTCCAAGAAAACCTTCTAAACTTAGATTATAAGTACCCGTACCGTAAACCGACACAGGTAGTCGAGGAGAGAATCCTAAGGTGCTCGAGAGATTCATGGCTAAGGAATTAGGCAAAATAGACCTGTAACTTCGGGAGAAAGGTCGCCAGCAGCAATGCTGGCCGCAGTGAAAAGGTCCAGGCGACTGTTTATCAAAAACACAGGGCTCTGCAAAATCGTAAGATGAAGTATAGGGCCTGACACCTGCCCGGTGCTGGAAGGTTAAGAGGAGATGTTATCTTCGGAGAAGCATTGAATTGAAGCCCCAGTAAACGGCGGCCGTAACTATAACGGTCCTAAGGTAGCGAAATTCCTTGTCGGGTAAGTTCCGACCTGCACGAATGGTGTAACGATCTGGACACTGTCTCAGCCATGAGCTCGGTGAAATTGTAGTATCGGTGAAGATGCCGATTACCCGCAGTGGGACGAAAAGACCCTGTGCACCTTTACTATAGCTTAGTATTGCCCTTGGATAAGTGATGTGTAGGATAGGTGGGAGACTATGAAGCGGCTTCGCCAGGAGTTGTGGAGTCATTGTTGAAATACCACCCTTTGCTTATCTGAGGCCTAACCCCGCGATGCGGGGGACATTGCTTGGTGGGTAGTTTGACTGGGGTGGTCGCCTCCAAAAGAGTAACGGAGGCTTCTAAAGGTTCCCTCAGCACGCTTGGTAACCGTGCGTAGAGTGCAATGGCATAAGGGAGCTTGACTGAGAGACATACAGGTCGATCAGGTACGAAAGTAGAGCATAGTGATCCGGTGGTTCCGCATGGAAGGGCCATCGCTCAAAGGATAAAAGGTACGCCGGGGATAACAGGCTGATCTCCCCCAAGAGCTCATATCGACGGGGGGG